>NZ_CFQZWI010000028.1:0-29854 GCF_986127675.1 Holdemania sp.
CTGGCGGCTACGTCGACGAGGATTATCGTCAACAGATTGATTATCATGAGAAATTAAGCCCGTCGGCCTATGGCAACATCGCGATTCCCCATCCTCTGGACAACAAGGCGAAATCCAGCGCGATCGCCGTTTCCGTCAATCCGCGGCCGATCCAGTGGGGCGCTAATCAGGTCAATCTGGTCTTCATGTTATCGCTGATGGAAAAGGATAAAGAGCAGTTTTCCAATATCTTTGATTTCATCGTTCACATCATGAAGGACGAGGAAACCTTCCGCAAGATGATGGAAGTCAGCAGCTTCTAGGAGTTCACAAGCTTGTTGGTATCATGTTATTGATAAAGGGGGAATCTTCATGAAAAAAGGACGGACGTCCCGTCCAACCGTCATTGAAATGTCGGGAGCAAAACCGAAGCGAATCCAGCTAAAAGTCCTACCGGCAGCGTCCTTACCGCGGCGGTTTCTGGCGGCCGCCATGGATTGGTATGGTTCCGCTTTGTGCGCCAACCTGATCATCACCCTGATTGCCAGTCTGACCCAGGGTCAGCTGCTCGTCACAGCTTCCATCGCCGGCCTTTCACCGGGGCCGGCTATCGCCGCGGTTTGTTGTTCCAGCTGTGCGGTGCTGGCTTATTTTGTAATGATACCGATGCTCGTCCCCGGCTTCGAAGGTCAGACGCCGGGCAAGCGTCTGGCTCAGATCCGCATCACTAACCGGGAGGGTAAGCCGGCTTCCCCGGCGCAGCTCGGCACTCGTGCGCTGAGTTTTCTTTTTCTGGAACAGACGTTTAACAACGCGGCATTCCTGGTGCGCACGCTGCTGACACGATTTCTGAATCCCGGGCTGGTTCAGGGATATTATGTCTTCGGTCTGGCCGCAAGTCTGGTTTCCGTGCTGCTTTTGTTGAAAACGAAACGATGCATGCTGCACGACAAGCTGGCCGGCACGCAGGTGAGCGCTGCCGAATGATAAACCGCGAATGGCGTAGGATGAAAATCGGACAGGCAGATCGCTTGGGAAAGCTTGTTGTAGCGTTGGGAATGATTGGAATCAGAACTCGTTATGCAACAAAGGACAGGAAAAACGCTGTCAAACAAGAAAAGCTCGATCACCGCCGCGGATGTGCGATATGATCGAGCTTTTTTATTCGCCTTATGCGTTTTGTTTTAAGTGTCGAATCTGAAGTTATCCGATCGACAGCGCCACGCCGGTTCCCTCGAACACCGCTTCCTGAATCTTGCGCGGCTGCAGCGCGTCGCCGGCCTCAAAGGTCTGCGGGCAAATCCCATACAGACTGTTCACAAAGGCCCGGTTCGTGCGCACGCCCGCGGCGATGATGACGGTATCGGCTCTGAGCTTCCGCTGCTCTTTCTGATGGAGAATTTCCACTTCATGATCGCCGATCTGAATGCAGCGAGTCTGGGTCAGAGCCGTGAAATTCGTCAGCGGATCCAGCTTCTGTCGCAGCGCGATCCGGTAAAGCAGATTTCCCTGCGAAGCCAGCGTGTCCGTCATTTCCACGATCGTTACCTGCCGGCCTTCCCGCTCCGTCAGCTCCAGCCCGATCTCCGCGCCGATCGTTCCCCCGCCGATGATCACGACCTGCTTTCCGATCCGTTCCGGATGACAAATAGCTTCCGTAAACCCCATCACAAAGGACTGATCCATTCCGGGAACAGGCGGCGTTACCGGCTGGGCTCCGCAGGCAATGATCAGCGCCTGCGGGTGCAGCGCTTCGATCACCGAACGATCTGCCGCGGTATTCAGACGCAGGTCGATATCGTATCGGGCAAACTGATTCTTTAAGTATTCCAGATAATTGCGGATGTCTTCCTTATAATACTCCCGGGCGATCGTGTTCAGTGCCCCGCCGATCATCCCGCTTTTTTCCAGCACGATCACTTCATGTCCGCGGCGACAGGCTGTGATTGCGGCGTTGAGTCCGGCCGGTCCGGCGCCGACGATGACGACACGCCGGGCCTGTTCAGCCGGGATCATCCGTTCGGGAATCAGCGTTTCGTTGCCATACCGCGGGTTGACGCTGCAGCCGACGTTTTGACGGTTGGTCGCGATGTGATAACATTGCAGACACCTTAAACACGGCACGATATCGCCACTCCGTCCTTCCCGCGCCTTGTTCGGCCAGTTGGGATCGGCGAGAAATGCCCGCCCGAAAGCCACCAGATCGACATCGCCGTTGGCCAGTATCTGTTCGGCTTCAGAAGGATTCATGATCGCGCCGACAACTGAAACCACCAGCTGCGGACACGTCTTCTTTACAGTCCTTGCCCACTTCAGATTCGGCATGTGTTCCTTAAAATTCGTCGTTGCCATGTGAACGTTGCCCTCGTGGTTGATATCCAGCCCGGCTGAGATCTGAACCCCGTCAATATACGGTTTTGCCATCTGGATAAAAGCCAGCGTATCTTCAAAGCGAATGGAGCCCGGCACGCACTCTTCGCCGGAAATCCGCATATCCACCGGAAAGTCCGCTCCCACAGCTTCCCGGATTTTCCGCAGAATCAACAACGGGAACCTGGCGCGGTTCGGCAGACTTCCGCCATACTCGTCTGTTCGATGATTAAACAAAGGTGACAAGAACTGTGCGGCCAGCCAGCCATGACCGAAATGCAGGAAAATCGCGTCGAAGCCCAGCGCCTTCGCCTGCCGTGAGACTTCCGCAAACAGTCCGGCAATCCGCTCCATTTCCGCCCGATCCAGCGCCTTGACCTCGATGCCGTCTTCACGGAGAAACGAACAAGGTCCCCAGGCATGATCTTTCACCCGGGCATATTGGCCGGCATGAAAGATTTCAATCGACGCCCTCGCGCCGTAACGATGACAGGCCCGGATCTTCTGCCGGGTCTTTTCCACTTCATATTTAAAAAACGCCGTCGGTTCCTCGCCGCTGGCAAACGAGCTGCGGCCCGGTTCCACAATCGTATGCCCGCAGACGACCAGCCCCGCCCCGCCGCGAGCCTTCGGTTCATACAGTTCGCCGATCGGCGCGGCGACAATGCGATTGCGCAGCATCAGCTGATTGAACTGGATAGGAGAAAACAAATGAGGATATTCCATAATCTCGCCTCTTTTCCCTCTTATTATCCAGTATTTCCGACCCCTTTCCTATTTTCAGTTTTGCCCCGGTTCAGGGCAAAATTCAGATCTTTCCTTCCGCTTCCGCTAAAAAAACAAACGAATCGCCCGATCACAAAAAAAGAAAAAGGGAGCGTTAATCTCCCTGTCGTTCATATCCGTTCCTTGCGCATCTTGTCGATGATGTAATCAAACGTTGTTTCCTTCGCCTTCAACGTCGTCTTCTGATCGATCATGCCAGTCCGCGTCGAAAGCAGATCGGCGATATACATCTGCGTAATCTGCCCGATCATACTGCCTCCGCCCAAAGGACCCAGCCAGCGTTTCATCAGGATGCAGTAATCGCATAGTGTGGCCAGGGAAGAAACGATGGAAGAAGTGACGCAGACCGTCTTCACCTTCCGCTGTTTGAGAATCTCGGCGCAGTGAATCGTATCAATGGATTCCCCGGAAGCACTGAACAGAATCGCGATATCGTTGTGTTTCAGTTCGTTGAGATAAATCGACTGAAAATGATTGTCTTTGAAGTATATCCCGTTTTTTCCGTTTCGTACCAGCCGCATCGCACAAGCCTCCGCCGGAATTCCGGAATTGCCGACGCCGGCGCAGAAAATGATATCCGCCTTATCCATCAGCGCGGCGATCTCGTCAAGCTGTTCTAAATCCAGGTTCTGGATCGTATATTCAATAGAGGTTTGGATGTTCTGATAGATCTGAGACACAAACGAGTCATTCTCACTTTTTAAATGCTCCTGCGTTTCATCCGTCAGTTCTTCCTTGAAATCATGATAGCTTTCGCAGCCGATTTTCTTGCAGAAACGAACGACCGTCGCTTCCCCGCACTTTGCCTTTTCCGCCAGCTGGAAAAGCGTATTGCCGCTGACTTCCATGTAATTATCAAGACAATACTTGGCGACGCGCTGCTCGCTCTTGGTGAAATAGTCATAATGATCTTTGATTTTGCCGTAAATAGACACAGAAAATGCCTGCCTTTCATTCTGAAGTGATTGTCATTCCTGTATCAATCATACCATGAAAATACCCGGTTCAGCCACCTTTCCTGCCCGGGAAAAAAGAAATCCTCAAAACTTTCCAACTGAAAAAGAACCCTCGCTGCAATCAGTTCTCTGGCAAACTTTGAAATGGGTATTGATTCTCAATGAAAAGAGGTGTATTGTTTGTTTGGAGTAAAATACTCCAATTTGTACAGAAATGGAGTATATATAAAGAGAAAAGGGGCGGTGCTTTATGGTTTAACCGGATGACGAAGATCCGCGAAAGGATCCGCACAAGAGAGGAGGAAAATCATGATTAATCTCATTCGCTGCGACGATCGTCTGATTCACGGCCAATGCATGACCCGTCTGGTTCAACACTACTTCATCAAAAACATCATTGTCATCGACGAATTCACAGCGACCAATCCCACGATGAAATATGTTGTGGAAAAAATCGCGATGCCGGGCATGAAAAACGAGGTCTACACGGTGGATCAGGCCGCTGATCCAATCCGCGAGGCGATCAACAGCAAGGTCGGTACGATGATCGTCTTCCGCTTTCCGGCGATTGCCCGGACACTGTTCGACCAGGTGCCGGAACTGCCGAAAAGTCTGATGATCGGCCCCGTACAGAAGCGGGACAACACGATTACCGTTCAGGATGGAACCTATCTGACAAAGGAGGAAATCGCCGATCTGGACGATCTGAATTCCAGGGGAATCGAAATCTTCTTTCAGGTGGTTCCAGACATGAAACGCATCGAATTCAAAGAATTCAAAAATAAAATCAAATAGGGAGGGTTGGTTATGAATCTACTTCAGGTAACACTCATCTCGCTGTTGGGCTATCTGACTTATATCCACACGCCGTTTCTCGGCGGCGGCCTGATCGGCTGGTACTGTATCGGCAGACCGCTGGTCTCCGCGTTGTTTATCGGTTTAATTTTGGGAGACGTCAAAAACGCGATGATTCTGGGCACGTATGTGCAGCTGATCTTCATCGGTCTGGTCACGCCGGGTGGTTCGATCACACCGGATATGAACCTGGCGACGTTTATCGCGATTCCGTTAGGCGTCGTCGCGCATCTGGATTCCGGCACGACGGTTGCGCTGGCCGTTACCGCCTCCGCCGTTGGACAGATCATGGCGACCCCATGTTATGCCGCGACGCTGCTGCCGGTCAACTATCAGAAGAAATTAGTCGACCAGGGCAAGCTGGAAGCCGCGACCTGGGTTCCGGTCTGGGGCAATATCGTGAAGTTTTTGTTCCGTTTCATTCCGACTTTTATCTGCCTGTACTGGGGCCAGAGCGCGATTGAGATGCTCGTCGCCAACTCGCCGCAGTGGCTGATCGACATCATGACGATTTTCGGCAATCCGATGCCGCTGATCGGGTTCGCCATCTTAATGAAGCTGCTGGTCAAGAACCCGACCGATCTGATTTTCTTCACCGTCGGTTTCGCGTTTGTCGGCGTTCTGGGCGTCGATATGCTGACGGTCTTAGTCTTCGCGCTGTTGTTCGCCTTGTATGAATTCAAGATTAACCGCAGCCGGAAAGGAGTGCAGAACTGATGACGAATACACAGGAAACCAGAAAAGCTTCCGTGCTTTCCAAGAAACTGATCCGCAAGTGCTATATCAACTGGATGTGCTACAACCTGTCCTTATACCAGCCGGAAACGATGCAGGCTCCGGCGTTAGTCAAGATGTTCGGCGATATCCGCGAGGATCTGTATCCCAACGATCCGCAGAAGCAGCAGGAACTGATGGCCCGCCATCTGCCGTTCTTCAATACCGAACCGTTTATCGGCTGTCTGATCCCGGGCATCACCCTCGGCATGGAAGCGGAAAAAGCGCGCGGCGAAGAAATTCCGGAGGATCTGATCACCTCGATCAAATCGGCGCTGATGGGTCCGTTCGCGGGTATCGGCGACGCCTTGCTTCCAGGCACCTTCATCCCGATTCTGCTGGCGATCGCCTGCGGCTTAAGCGCGGATGGCCAGATTACCGGCGCGATCTTCTATATGATCGTCTTTCTGGCGGTCATGGTGCCGCTGACCTGGTTCTTATTCAACCGCGGCGTGGCGTTTGGCGCCAAGGCGGCGGAATTGATTTTAGGCAATGATCTGAAGGATGACATCATCAGCGCCCTGAACATCGTCGGTCTGATGGTTGTCGGCTGTATCGCCTGTGCTTACGCGAACATCAATCTGGGCTTCCAGTATGTTAAAGACGGCGTCGTCATCGTGGATCTGCAATCCTTGATCAACGGCGTCTGGCCGAAGCTTCCGGTCTTTTTGGCAGCGTTAGGCACGTATTATCTGATGGCCAAGAAGAACTGGAGCGCGACGAAGATGATTCTGTTGTATCTGGTCATCGCGATCCTCGGTTACTTCTCAGGAATCTTAACCGTCTGATGAAAAGCCAAGTAAAAGCCTGCCTGGGTCAGCTGATCGTTTCCTGCCAGGCTTACGAAGACACGCCGCTGTATGGCGCGGAAACCATGAAAAAGATGGTCCAGTGCGCCATGCTGGGTGGAGCGAAGGCGGTGCGGTGCTGCTGGCCGCAGGACATCCGGGCGGCGCGCTCGCTCAGCGACGAGCTGATCATCATCGGTATCAACAAAGTCATGCCCAAAGACAGCGGGAAGCTGGACGATATTTTCATCACCCCAACGTTTGAAACGGCGAAAGCCGTTGTGGAAGCCGGTGCGAATATTCTGGCGCTGGACACCCGGATCACCGCGAAGCGGGGAAAAGCTGATTTGTTGGCGCTGCTCCATGAAATCCACGAGGCATACCCGGATCTGGCCATGATGGCCGACTGTGCGACCTATGAGGAGTGCAAATTCTGCGCGGAAAGCGGCTGCGTCGATATCCTGTCGACCACCTTATCCGGTCTGGTCAATCCGATCGAAGGCCCGGATACCGAGCTGGTACGCCGGCTGAAACACGATTTTACCTTACCGGTCAATGCCGAGGGACGGATCTGGGAATTAAAAGATATCGACGCTGTCGTCGACGCGGGTGCGGATATGATCACGATCGGCACGGCGATCACCCGGCCGCATCTGATCACCGAGCGGTTTCTCAGCCATTACCGGCAGCGGCTGGCAAAATAACGGACCGGCCGCATGCAAAAGGAATGGACGTTCACGCTGGAAGAGGCGGAACTGGCCGAAGCGTATCAATTCATGGCCTCCCTGCTTCCGCGCAACAAACGACGCCGGCTGGCCATTCTCCTGTGCGTTCCAGTCCTGACCTTGTTTACCGTATTCTATTTTCATTGGAATGGACAGCTGGCAGCCTGGGTGGCTGCGGCCGGACTTTGCGGCTTATGGATCGGCAAGGTGAGCGGCTGGCTGTGGACGATTTATCTGCACAATCAGGTCAGCAGTCTGCTTCAGAAGCTGCCGGAGGTGCATTATACGCCGATCACCGCTTCATTTGGAGAACAAATGAAGATTGGAGATCTGTCGCTGGCCGCCGCCGATCTTCAGACGGTCGTTCCGCTGAAACACACATTGTTGTTTTTCCATCATCAGGATCAAATGTTCATCGTGCCCACCCGCGTGATCGGCAATAGCGATGAAATTAAAGCGTTCTGTCAGGATCTGCTGCGCTGGCAAAAGCAGGCCGAGGAGCATTCGTCCCATCCCGAGATGACAATTCCGTCGAGAAGGAGGAAACCGTCATGATTCAAATTTTAATCGTTACCCACGGGCCGCTGGCTGAGGCGCTGAAGGTCAGTGCCGGGATGTTCTTCCCGCAGGCGGAAAAGATTGCAACGCTGAGCCTGAATCCGCAGGACAATCCGATGGAATTAAAAGACCGGATCGTCGCCAAAGTCCGGGAAATTGAAGAGGGCGAAGGGGTATTGATGTTCGTCGATCTGTTCGCCGGCACGCCGTGCAACATGACCGCGCTGGCGCTGGCTGAGCTCTCCGACATTCCTATCCAGTGCTTCACCGGCGTCAACCTGCCGTTAGTCATGGAAGCGCTGAGTTCGCTGAGTCAGGGCGACCTGAATTCCATCATCGCGCATCTCAGCGAGGTCGCTCCGGAAACGATGTTGGATTTAAGAAAGAAACTCGAATTGTAAAAAGAGAAAAACCAATGATCATCTCAGATCAACTGTTCTGAATGCTTCACTGGTTTTTTTATTTTATTTTAAACGCCTTTCATCGCAGCAGCTTTCAGGGCCGGCATTCGGCGTTGCGCTCATAGGCGTCAATTTTGTAATTCAGCCGCTCCAACGTTTCGTTCATCTCGCGGATGCGTTCGATCAGTTGTTCCCGCTGTTCAACCAACAGCTGCCTGCGGGCCTGAATCGTTTCATCTCCCTTCTGATATAAAGCGACATATTCGATCAGCACCTCGATCGGAAGACCTGCCTGCCGCATGCATTTAATAAACTCTACCCAGCGGCAGTCTTCCTCTGAGTAATCGCGGATTCCGCTGGCTGTGCGGTTCACTCGGGGAAGCAGACCGACGCGCTCATAATAACGCAGCGTATCCTGAGTTAAATCATACTTCTTACTGACTTCAGCGATATTCATCTACAATCTCCTTTCTCTTTCTTCGGCTTAAAACCAACTTCTCTTTCATGATGAAAGCCGGAATCTTATTTACCGAACACGTTGACCGCTTGCCGCATATTCTCAGTGACTTCCACGTCAAACGGGCAGCGATTTTCACAGGCATGGCAGCGGATGCACTCGGAAGCCGTATGTTCCAAGACTGCGTAATGTTCACGTACCGTCTCCGGCATTTCCCCCTGCGCCTTCACCAGATTTAAGAACTTCGTCACAGTCGCGATATCAATGCCCATTGGACATGGCGCACAGTGACCGCAATACATGCAATGCCCCTTCCAGCTGATCTTCGGGAAGGAAGCCAGCGCAGAAGCATAATCCCGTTCTTCCATGCTCGCCGTTTCATAGGCTACGCTCTGCCGCAGCTCCTCAACGGTATGCGCGCCCGGCAATACGGTCGCAACGCCCGGCCGGGTCAAAGCGTAATGCAGACATTGTACCGGGGTCAGCGCTTTGCCTGCCGGCGACAGCTTCTCATCTAACAGATCGCCGCCGCCAAACGGCTTCATGACCGTGATCCCGACACCCTGACGCTGGCATAATTCATATAAGGCTTCCCGCTGGGGATCCATATTGACTAACGGTCGGGCATAGCTTTCATCCGCCCACAGCTTTTCCAAATCCTCATCGCCCGGCTGCAGGTCATAGCACGGATTAATGCTGAACATCAGCACCTCGATCAGACCGCTTTCCACCGCCTGAATCGCCACCTGCGGATTATGACTGCTCAACCCGATGTGGCCGATCCGGCCTTCCTGCTTTAACTGCTGCGCATAGCGCATCACCGGTCCTTCCGCGACCTCCTGCCAATCCTTCAGCGAATCCACGTAATGAATCATGCCGATTTCCACATGATCGGTATGCAGCTGATGTAATAAATCCTCAAAACCAGCCTGCACTTCCTCAAGCTTGCGCGTCCGCTTGTACTGGCCGTCTTTCCACACCGAGCACAAATGGGCCTGGATGATAAACTGATCGCGCCGTCCCGCCAACGCCTTGCCTAAATGCAGACGAAGATTGGGATCCGGCGAATACAGATCAAAATAATTGATTCCCGCTTCCGCCGCCGCGTCGACTAACGCATAGGTTCCCATGCCTTCCTGTTCCGTAAACCCTTCGCAGCCCAATCCGATTTCACTGACCTGCAAACCGGTGCTGCCCAACGTACGATAGATCATCTTAAACCCCTCCTGTTTATCCATTCCTTTTTCTCTCTTTATCGTAATCCTTAGAGCTGACTCCAGGTCAAGCTTTTTTTATTGATTTCCTATAAAAATGATTTCCATAAATATAAATACGAAAAGAATGCTCTAAAAGCTTTCATGCATAGCTCATGAGTATGATTGAAATAATGATCAATCAAATGTTAACTTAGATCAGACGAATAGATTATTTCTATAATTGAAATTATATTAATTCGAAGCAGAACTTAGATCAGAATGTTCTATGACTCAGTGACATCAAAAATAGAAATTCATTCACAATTTGTATGAACAAATATACAAAAAAACTGAGATCACCGCGCTTTTGCCGGCCGCTTCTCAGTTTCTTTTCCCTGCTTCCAATTTTAACTTTCGTTTGATCTGGGGAAATTCATATTCAGGAATTTTGATTTCTCAGGGCCTCAGCCAGACTTCGCAACATGACCCGGTAGGCAGGATGATGCTGACTGCGGAAAATGGCGGAATGATGAACCGGGCCGCCTGGATAACCGGCCAGCCAGGCGTTCAAGGTTTGTTCGTCAAACGGCAGCTTATTCGCCTGACATAACCGGCGCATTTCTTTCAATTTCGACTGAAAGCTGTCTTCTGAGCCTGAGTGCTGAGCGGCCGTCTGCCGCATTGCGTCCAGGATCGCTTCCGCGTCGTGTTCCTCAAGCCCGGCCAGATGCAGCCGCACCAACCCATTGCCGATCTCATCCCAACAACGTTCCGCTTTTGGCTGGGCGTTCTCGGCGATCTCCCGCTTTAAATATGCCAGTATCCCCGATGGATCTTCGATCAGATGCTCGCAGCCGAATTCGTTCTGATAAATCAGCTTCACCGCATCCTGCGGCTGCATCGCCGGATACTGTCCGGCATGCCAAAGCAGAATCTTGTTCAGCTCACTCACGCCAGTTTCGCCTTCTGCAGCGCGTAAACGACGGCCGGCAGAAGCAGCAGCTGCAGGATAATCCCCGGCAGCGCCGTGACGAACGACGCCGTCATCCACATCTGAATTGAATATGCCCCAGCTCTGAAAATCAAAGCGTTCATCAAGCCATAGACAATCCGTCCGCCGATCATCGCTGTGATTAACGAAGCGTACAGGTTCACCAGCGGTTTTTCCGTTTTGATCAGCTTGATCATCACTCCGGCAAGCAAACCATACACCGCCAGCTCACAGATCATGCTTGGCAGATAGGCCGGCCCCGGCATCCCCGTGATCAACGACGATAAAACCGGGGTGAAAATTCCGCAGATCAAGCCGAGAACCGGACCGCAGACCAGGCCGCACAGCAGAACCGGGATGTGCATCGGCAGCATCACGCTGCCGGCGTTGGGAATCATGTGGAAAGCCATCGGCAAAACGACGCCTAAGGCCATGCACAAGGCAGTAAAAATCAAGTGTTTCGTGTTTTTCATCTTTGTTCGCTCCTACTCAAAAACAACAGTGCTCTGCCGCTTGGAAACCTTCGTGATTTCCGCATTCGCTTTTTTTGTTTCCGGTAAGACGTAAGATTCCGGCTGCAGCCGGAATCCTGAATCAGACGATCAGCTTCAGGATCATCGCCGCCGCTTTTTCAATCAGCTCGTCGACTGGGCACTCCTGCACCCCGGCGATCAGAATGCCGCAGCGGTTCAGCGGAATCAGAACCTTCTCCGCCTCGCTCTGTCCAATCGCGGCCGCCATCTTCGGCGTGATTTCCCCAAGCATCGAATCCGCGACGACAATCGAAGCCGGGCCCGCGATCACCGCGGCCCGCCGCGCTGCGGCCAGAACCGGGTTTTCCCCCGTCGCTGCCTGATGCACCTTGCCTTTGAGCATTGCGGACGTAGCGGCGCTGTTGGTGCCCAGCGCTAACAGATTCATTTCCGGCTTTGTTTCAAGCAGCTGATCGCACAGTTTCCGTCCGATCATGCCGCCCTGGCCATCAATAACCACAACTAACGGCGCGTCTGTTTTCATCCAGGATCCCTCATTTCGTCTTCTATTACATTAACACCTGTAGTTAGCTCCAGGTCAAGCTTTTTTTTGTGATTTCAATGAAAAAGGCTAAGAGACTGCCAACGCTGAATTTGCGCTATTTCTGTATTTCCGGTTGGAAATCACAGAAAAATCGGCGCGTCCAGAGCTATCTGCCCCTTCTTCGCGCCGGCCTCTTATTGAGCCGGAGTCTTTTTCTTCAGCCTCAGCACATAGTTGGAATCGTAATACAGGCCCAGATCGTCGCACAACCGCCGATTAATCGCTGTCAATGCGTCGTGATAGCGTTTGTAAGCAGGCGACAGCGCGATCATGCTTGGAATAAAAAGATCGTTATATCCGGCATCTTGAAGCCGCTTCATGAATTTACGCTGACTGACGAAGACTGGATGGTATTTCATCGGGAAGCTCGTCTTCAGCTTCACCCCGCTTAACACCTGTTTTTTCAGTTTTTCATAATCGTGCTCGCTCATTTCAAGCATCTGCCGCATGCGCTTTTCCATCATTTCCGTCTGATCAAATAAATCCAGGCGATTCAGCTTGTATTGGAGATGACTGATCAACCGCGTCACCAGCGGGATTTTGATCGCCGCCGTATCCCAGAACGCCACGATCCGCTGATAAGCTTCCTGCTGCTCGGGCGTTGTGATCCGGATCTGTAAATAGGGCATGAAATGATGCATAAAGTAATAGCCGGTAAAGCCCGGGAACATGTCCTGAATTGCCTGACCGATCGTTTCATAGTCGATTTGCTGGAATGCTTCGTCAAGATTGCCGTCGTTGAGATACTTTTCAAGCAACTGCAGTTGTGTCTGATCCTGCCGCAGCTGATCACGCTTCTGCGCAAGAATTTCCCACAGCCGCGCGGAATCTTCCGTTTTCAGTAAGTTTTCGATATCCTTAACTGCGATCCCCAGCTTGCGGTACAGCGTAATCTTTTTCAAACGTTCCAGATCATGTTCATCGAAGTTGCGGTAGCCATTTTCATCCCGCTTCACTTTCAGCAGCCCTTCTTTTTCATAGTATTTAATCGCCCGCTGACTCAGTCCGAGCTGTTCAGCCGCTTCGTTCATTCGCATCTTTTTCACCTCGCAGCCTCAGTGTAAGCCCGGACGAGGCGTCCGAGTCAAGCAAAATTCCTCAATCAAAGATAAAAAGCTTTTCGATCGGCTGTTCAACAACGCGGGAGATATCAATCGCCAGCTTTAACGACGGGTTGTACTGGGCTTTTTCCAGCCGCATGATCGTTTCCCGGCGGACATGCACCAGCTCCGCCAGCTGTTCCTGCGTCAGACCCCTGGCGAGGCGATATTGTTTTAACTGACAGGTAAATTCCGGCATCGTTCTACTCCTGACGTTCATAGCGATATAACAGATATTCGCTCATGAACACCGTAACGGCATAGGCCAGGGAAATTCCGATGGTCAGATAAATCGCGACATAGTCCAGCTGTTGACTGAATAAACCAAAGCCGACCAGCCACAGCATCAGGAAGATCAGGCTCATGCCGATCTTATACGCTTTTAACTGCGCTTTCAGACGGTGTTCCTCAAACATTTCATCTGCCAGCGTATCAGACAGCTTGCCTTCGTAGTAGAAGCCGAAAAAGCCGAAGAAGATGAAGAAGAAAAACGGAAAGATCACGCGCTGGGCTGCATAGGTCCAGAAACCAAGAAAGCCCAGAAATCCAAATAAACCAAACAACCCCATCCGCGGATCCAGATGCCGGGTGTAGCCCGGCTGATCCTGCAGACGCTGCCGTCTTGCGGCTTGAAACAAACGGAAGCCCAGCGCCAGAATATATACGGCAAACAGCGGCACCGCGATCAACATCGGCAGATCCTGAATCCTGAACTGATAGGTGGATAAGTCCATCGGTGCGACCCAACGGCTTTCATTGTAAAGGACAGAGTAAGCACAGGACGCCAGCATCACCGCCAGAACCAGACCCCCGGCAAGCAGCCAACGTGTCATTGACTTTCGATTCATCAGAGCACCTCCAAGAGATATATTTCTCTCTTTATGAGATAAATATATCACATATTTTTCAAAAGTCAATCACTTTGAGATAAATAGATCACATTTTATTTTTTAGATTCAATATGAAAAAAAGCACCGCGGTTCTCCACAGTGCTTCAGCAGTATTTTAGAATGAATCAGCCCAGGCTTTCAGCGCATCAGCCCCAATCGAGGAAGCGAAGCGCTGGCCTTCGCAAAGAAGTGCGCCGGGACAGGAACCCCGGAGTTCCGCGTTGGTATTGCCCATCCCGCTGGAACCGGAGGTCGCAAAGGGAATCACCTTTTTCCCAGTCAGATCATATTGTTCCAAAAAAGTGTTGATGATCGTCGGCGCGACATACCACCAGATCGGAAATCCGACGAAGATTGTGTCATAGTCCTCCATCGTTTCCACTTTGTTTTTCACCTGAGGCCGGGATGTTTTATCCCGCATTTCCACGGAACTGCGGGATTGCGGATCATTCCAGTTTAAATCGGCATCGGTATAGGGCGTCGCCGGCTCAATCTGAAACAGATCGGCATGGATGGCGGAAGCCAGAGTTTTGGCAACTTTTCCGGTTACTCCGCTGGCTGAAAAATAAGCGACTAATTTTTTACTCATCCCTTTTTCCTCCTTCTACTCCAAATAAGTCACGGTCTCGGCAAGCGGCTTGCGCTGACTGTGCGCCGGCAGTGCTTTAAAGCCTTCTGCCGCATACCCCAGATCGAGAACCATCAGCACTTCTTCATTCTCCGGCAAATTCAACATCTTTGCCATTTCTTCCGGATTGAAGAGATTGACCCAGCAGCTGTCGACGCCTGCGTTTTCCGCTGCCAGCAGCATGTGCGTCGCGACGATCGTCGCATCTTCGACGCCGGAGTCACGCTGTCCGCCCGGATAGGTGAACACATTGTTCTTATCGAAAGCGACCACCACGACCGTGGACGCGTTATACCGGCATGGCGTGACCTGATCCAGCTTTGCCAGTAGGGTTTGGGACTGGATGACGTAAATTCTCTGTTCCTGCAGATTCTTCGCTGTCGGCGCCCGCCTTCCAGCTTCTAAAATCGCTTCCAGCTGCGTTTTTTCCACAGGCCGGCCGTCGAATTTCTTACACGAGTAACGGTTTTGAACAACTTGAGTGAATTCCATCTTTCATGCCTCCTTTAACCTGTCCGCCCCCGGCATTTTATACTTTCTCCATGGATCTTCCTTGTCCGAATAAACGAAAGGAATGAAAAAATACCGCAGACGCTCAGATTCTTCCTGATTCATCTTCAGTATAGTTCCAGATTTTGCAAATGTAAAATGCTTATCTTCTCTGGTCTGCGATTCATTTTCCGCAAAGCAACAAAGGTTCCCTCTTGATCCCTGTTAAATTGAATTGCCGGATTGCGTCCGGCTTCGGATATTGGCGAAAGGAATATCGTCCGGTTTTTAGTTCACCGCAGCGGGAGCGTGATTTCATTATTGTCCAGCGTCGCTTCGTTCCACATCGCTTCCAGATACTGACCGAAAAACAAGTCTTTCCCTTCCCTTTGCCATAAATACCAGGCTGCATCCTGTCGGATCCGCGGCTTGTTTTCCGCCAGTGTTCCGTCAAAAATTTCATCATTCATCATTACCGCCAGCTCGATCATCGCCGCCGTTTCCTGCGGGCTCAGTTTCAGCGCCTCAAGCGCGCTTTGCATCTGCCGCCGGGTCGTCTGATCAAAACAAAGCTTTGCCTGACTTTGCAAGTCAGGATCGGCCAGCGATTCGGTCTGATAATGCAGCGTGCGGTCCGCATCCAGCGTGATCACACCGTAGTGCAGCGGCGTGACGGACAAGGAGGATGTTGCGACATCCACAAGCCCCTCCTGCTTCTGGATATGCTGAATATGCATATGTCCGCTGAAATTCACGCGCACATCGTAAGTGCTGAGCAGCGCTCGGACGGATGCTGCCCCCCGCGCGGTAAATCCATAGGAGAACATCGCCGTGTGATCGGCCAGATTCTGATGGCTGAGGGAGAGTATGGTTTGTTGATCTGCCTGCGCTTTTTCCAGCTGACGCTCGATCCAGCGCTGCGTTTCTTCGCTCACAACGCCTGGATCTTCCGGACGATTGGCGTCGATCAGCAGCAGCTGAACGTCTTCCGCTAATGGAGCGAGGCAGCTCAGCGATTGAGGATCGCAGCTGATTGCGGGATGACAGGTCAGATTCTGGTAGATCGCGGCAAACTCCGCCGCGTCGACCGATTCGACGTGACGAGCCTGAGCCTGACTGAACGAAGCCGCCGAGGCGTTATTCAGATCATGATTGCCGGGAATTACCCACACGTCGATGCCCGCTTCCGTCAAAACCTGCAGCTTCCGCGCCAGCCGCTGATGGCTGAGCTTTTCGCCGTTGAAGGTCAGATCGCCGCTCAGCAGGACGGCCTGCGGTTTCTTCTGCAGCATTTCCTGTACGAACTGATCAACGAGAGCTTCGCTCTTTTCCGTCAGCTTGCCGTCGCTTTCCTCAATCAATCGTTGAAAGCGCTCGCCCTGATCGTGCAGCTCCGGCGCTAAATAATGCAGATCCGTGGCGATGACGTGCGTCAGCGGTTCGTTCTTCTTCGGCAGCGTACCCGCTTTGACGCAGCCGCCTAACAACAGGGCGCTGACCGCAACCCCGATCTTCCATTTTCCCGACATTCTCTTCCTCCCTGCCGCCTCACTCTGCCCAAGTTCCTGTCCGAATGATCCAGCCGCTTTGCAGCCGGGCGGTCACTCGCTCTCCGGCAAACTCCACTGTGATGTTCATCGGCTGCGTCAGCTGGACATGAACTTGATCCACTAACGCTTCCCGCGGCCGGATCGTCAGTCCCTCTGCCGTGTTTTCCACGGTGCAGTGAAATGCGTCCCATCGGCCGTCTTCTTCATGAACATAGGCGCGGGTTAAGATGACTTCCTCCACACATTTGAAAATCTCATGCACATCGTTGTCACAGCAGCCGCCCTGATCGGTCGTCACGTCCGGCCAGCTGCCAAGATATCCAAACACCGCGGTATTTTCAGGCGCATGGTACCAGCCGCTGATCATCCCGACGCGCTCCTCTGCGATCGTCCGCGCCTGAAACTTTCCGCTGCCGGGGTTTTCCGGATCCCCAACGAAGGACATGACCTCGCGGTGCGGATCGGGCACAAACGCCCAGTTCAGCGTTTTGTTTTCCACATCCAGCAGACTGACGCAGCTCATCAGCGTATTCATCGCGTCGATCAGATAGTCACGCCGGCCGCTCAGCAGATACAGATCGATCATGCCGTACACCTTCCAGGCGCTCCAGCCGTGCGGAGAATTGATCATGTTGCCCATCGTCAGCACGTCGTACTGCGCTTCCCAAAACCGCAGCGTCGTCCCGCTGCAGCGGCTGTCCGCCACGACGGTCCGTTCCAGACAGCGATGCTTGCGGACTAAGCATTCTGCTGCTTCAATATACGGCCGGCGTGCTTCCGGCTCCAGCATTTTCGCCAGCATCGTCAGCTGCGCGACGGAGCAGGTCAGCATGCCGTCCTCCAGCGTGGCCTGGCCTTCGGTTTCTATGTTATCCCGATGCAGCGCCAGCTCGTCAACCGCCCGCTTCGCCGCCTCAAAATGCCGTTGGGCACGGGCCTGCCATAAAGCCTCTGAATGCCGGCGTTCTTCCAGAACCAGTTCGAGCAGGCTTTTCGCGATATAAATAACGCTCGTGTAGTGCTTTCCTTTGCCGTTGCAGAAAGCGCCGTCTTCCCGCTGACTGTGCTCGATCAGCCAGTCAGCCAGTCTCGCGCCCAGCTCCAGCGCTTCACCACTGTGCAGCGCAGCGCCGAGATCCGCCATCAAACCGATCATGCAGGCGGTATTCTGAATTCGGCCAGGATGCACAGTCGGGCAGCCTTGTTCAACGTCGAAGCCCAGCGGCACCAGCTCGCGAACCTTTTTAAGATATGCCGCACGGTCAAAATCCAGATCATGAAGGATCGCGGCCGCGCCGGTAAATAAACCATACCAGCTTTCGCAATGCGTTCCCATTTTCTGCGGCTGACTCAGCGCCTGCCGCGCCGCTTCTTCCATGATCGTCCGCCATGGATGGATAAACTGAACCCACGCTTCACTCTGATGCTTCCCATTCGAGGCCGTCAGACGAAGTTCGCTGGGCTGGTCCGATTCCAGCCGCACCGTATACACGCCCGGCTTTTTCAGTGAACAAGGCACCGCCCGTCCCTCTGCCGACAGCGTTGGTTCGGTCCTGGACAACAGTTCAAATTCCAGCACACTTCCGCATTCCGCGCTCCAGCGCTCGCCCGCAAAAACCGGTACGCCCTTTTCCGCCAGCCACGATGGCACCGCTTGTTCCGCAGCCAGCTCGGCGATTTCAATCCGCCACCGGCGCGTTTCCCACGGCTTAAGCGGCCGGGATTGAGGATGCCGGTCCGGCAGCTTCCCGCTTTGCAGAAAGTCCAGACAGAACGTCATGATCCGATGTCCGCCATCCGCGAAAAACCGGTTGTAGTCGAGATGCCAGCTGGCGATCGGATCCGGGCTGTAAATTCCGAGCCGCCGGCCTGAAGGACTGGACAGAAAACCCCAGAAATACGTTTTCTCACACCGCAATAGCGTCGGCGCAAATACCGTGTCCCATTGCGGATAGCTTTCCATGCAGCAATCCAGACCGATGCGCAGCCCCAGCTGATCCAGCGGCATTGTCTGCGAGCTTTGGTTCTCCGCTTCTGCCTCGATGATCAGACTATCCCCTTCGATCTGGAAACGATAGCGCAGCTCAACCCCGAAGAACGCTTCCTTAAACCAGCCTTCCTTAAAACGCGGCGAAGTTGACGTGCGCAGTTCCTCTCCTAAGCGGCACTGCCACGCCGGGCCGCCATAGTCATCCTGACGAAAGGGTACAGCTTCCGCATGAAAAACACAGTATTTGATTTTCCCTGTTGCCGTTAATTCTAATTTCATTGGTTCCGCTCCTTTAATCCTCCGGATTACCGATGAAGATCCAGAGTCTTCTGATGTAAGTTTCTAACAGATCAGGACAAGTTTCAAGTTTTTTTGATCCCCTTTTTCACTTCTATCGTGAATTTTCACTTTGCCGCTGCGCTCGTCATGATGATCAAAACTCCGCTCATTGAAACCGCAGAGTCCGCTTCTCATCAATCCCCTTCGTTAGAAACCGCAGAATCCGGGTCTTATCAAAACATCGGCCTGCTTTCCATCCCATTGTGGATTCCCACGTCAAAAAGGTCAGTCTCCTGACCATTTCGATTCATGACCAGTTCTCTGGTCGTTCCTCTTATTCATTACCAGGCGGACAAAAATGAAATTCAGACAGACGTCTTCTTTTCAGCACTTCTCTCTCCGCTCAAACGAAGATGTGTAATTACAGCAGGGCAAGAACCTGACCGATATCCTGTTGAATACAGATCGCCTGTTTTGCAAGCTCTTCCGGGCATAGCGCTTCCGTTTTATTGATACAGGCATAAATTGCTTTGGAATTCTGCGCTGTCATCTGCCAGAAAGGGTATTTTATAATCCCCGGCGTGTTCAAGCCCACGCCCAGTTCCAGAAACAAAATTCTTTTGTGCATATGCTGCCGGAGAAATTCACCATAACGCTGTGATGCCGCATGCCAACCTTCATCTTCGACAAATGAGGAATCAATCCGCAGATTCATACTCATCGGTTTGCCGCAGCGGGGACAACAGGGAATCAGCCGGGAGGGGATCCGAAGATGGCTTTGCAACCGGACCATTTCATGCACAAGCACCTCATTGTCATAGGTTTTCTGATGACACGGCACGCTGCATTGCCATAATCCGTAATCTCCCTGCATATAAAACAGCCGGCGGCGGTCAAAACCTGCTTTCTGAAACTGATGGTCGACATTCGTAGTGATCACGAAGTAGTCCTTTCCCTTTACCAGTTCCCATAGTTCTTCATAAACCGGACACTCCGCAGGGCGATAGCGGTTCAGCTCAATATAACGGCTCCAGTAAGCCCAATATTCTTCCAGCGTTGTAAACGGATAAAAGCCGCCGGAATACATGTCCTGAAATCCATACGTATCCGCGAAATCCTGAAAATATTCATAAAACCGGGGACCGGAAATCGTGAAGCCGGCGCTGATGGATAAGCCGGCCCCCGCGCCGATCACAACCGCCTGCGCCTCATTCAGCGCTTTCCGCAAGGCTGTGATGGAATTTTCCACAGTGCTGGCTCGTTGATCTTTCATCGTAAATCTCACCTTTCTGACGTATTGAACGTTCTTTCATCGCTCGGATAGAAGCCGCGGATCCTGTTTTCAGATCAGCAATTTTCACCGGTTGTCTTCCTCTTCAGCGCAGCCCAATCCTGCGCGGTAAAGTCGGGCGTCGTGATCGCGGAACACATTAAATACGACTTTCAACGGTTCGTCATTTTTCCTTAAAAACGTCCGGACCGTACGGATCGCAATCTGCGCGGCAGTCTGGGAAGGAAAATGATATTCTCCCGTCGAGATGCAGCAGAAGACCAGCGTTTTCAGCTGACAGGCGGCCGCTTTCTGTAAACATGCGGTATAACAGGCTGCCAGCTGCTCGCAATGCCGTGAGGTTAGCACGCCGCGGACCTGCGGACCGACGGTATGCAGCACCCACAAAGCCGGCAAATTGAATCCCGGCGTGATTTCAGCCTGACCGACCGGCTCCGGCATATTCTGATTTTCCCTCAAGGTCTGGCATGCCAGCCGCAGCTGAATCCCGGCGGCAGAATGTATCGCGTTGTCAATGCAGCCATGATTGGGTATGAAGCAGCCTAGCAGCGCGTTGTTAGCGGCATTGACGATCGCATCCGCCTTGATTTTGGTAATGTCGCCCTGCCACAAACTGATGTCCGGTTCCAACTCAGGCAACGTGGCGGCGTCGGATATGACAGAAGAATTCAGCTCTGTCTGTAAATAATCGTCCTGAATCCGCAGCCACTTTGGATCCATCGGCCAGGGCGGGCGCACGTTCATCAGACCGCGCAGCAAGCGCTGGCGCTGGGAAAATTGATCGGGGATTTCAATCTGCTCTTCCCAACGCTGTTCTTTCAGCAAAAACCGGATCAGCCAGGTACAGCGTTCATCCTGATTCATGGTTCGCGCACCACTGCGTGCTTCGGGCAATGCAGCTGGCACTGTCCGCAATGCAGACAATGTTCCTGTTGAATCTGCGCCTGCTTACCGATCAACGCAATACACTGCTGCGGACAAACACTCAGACAAACGCCGCAGCCATCGCACTTCGCCGTGATCCTATACCGCATGCCTGCCGGTTCAGCTAGGCCGATCGTAAAGCGCTGGCGGTAAACCGGCCGCGGATTAAGATCGAAAATTTCACCCTGTCCTTCATAAAGCTCAAACATGACCAACGCCTGCCGGGTCGTTCCCGGATAAATCGTCTGCATGTAGGGATTCTGTTGGAAAGCCCGCTCCAGCAATTCCGGATCCGCCGGTCGGACCTTGCCTCGCAGCGAGACGGAAACGCCGGCCTTTACGCCTGACAACGCGATAAACTTCTGCGTTGTCAGCTGATCATAGAAGGCTTTTCCACGCGCCGTTAAAAAGATCGGTTTCCCGTCTTCGATCAACATGATGTCGATCGCACGGGTCTGCGGCCGGCCTTCGTCATCCAGCGTCGCGACGATTACCGAATGAATGTCTTCTTGCAAGAATTTTAAAATATCTTCCTTTTCCATGACTCCGTCCCCTTTCTGTGCTAAAAAGCGGCCGACCTCAACGGTCTGCCGGTTTGTCGATTAGAACGAGTATTCCTGCGGCGGATTACCGGAGAAATCAGCGATCACAGCGTGCGCATCCGCCAGATAGAAGACGACGAAGATCGGATTGTCCGGCGTCTGATACTGACCTTTGACGATCGGATTTTCAAGGCACATTTCCTTAACTACACGGTTATCCTCAAAAACAACTTTACCATTAAGGCGAATCCAGGCATAAGCAGGACTGGCTGCGCTGAGCTCAACGTTGGGATTCGTCAGCATATCCTGATAGACTTCCTTCGTGTTGTTTGTGCAGAACCACAGCTTGCCGTCTTTTTCGCCGGCAAACATGAACGGACGGCACTTCGCCTTGCCATCGCGGCCAATCGTCGCCAGATATTGAACCGGATTTTCGTTTAAGAACTGAATCACTTCCTGCATTTTCTTTTCCTCCTTCAGGTTTTCCACAGAAGGACTTGTGTTTGTCCTTTGTCAGGATTAGAATAGCATTAAAGGGATCAAAACGAAAGTAAGCACTTAATTGTGCTCTAGGTTCCAAAAAGATACTAATGAGGAAAGAAGGAAGATTATGAGCGAAGCAATCCAGGAGAAGCGACTGCCGGCCTGCCCGGTGGAAGTCACTTTGACGCTTATCAGCAACAAATGGAAGGTTCTCATTCTGCGGGATTTACTGCCCGGAGCGAAACGCTTCGGGGAATTGAAGAAGTCGATCGGTACGGTGACGCAGAAGGTTCTGACGGCGCAGTTAAGGGAAATGGAAGCTTCCGGCTTACTGACGCGCACCGTGTATGCCGAGGTGCCACCGCGGGTGGAATACGCGCTGACTGAACTGGGGTATAGTTTAAAGCCGGTGCTCGATGCGATGCAGGCGTGGGGCACGGATTATCAGATGAAGCATTAGTGCAGGAAGGACGATTTCATGGCGAATTTCCCCCCGCTCTGACCTTTGCCACTCTTTTTGAACGTAAAAACGACAGGCCATTATCTGCATCCTGTCGTTTTTAAATAGATCAAATTTAACTTTCGCTGATCAATGCTTAAGCCCGCAGACTTACAGCGCGCCGACGACCTTGCCGGCTTTGCGGCCCCAGTGAATCGCACCCAGCAAAGCGGTTCCCGATCCCGGATAGAACGGACCCACCCAGCCGGCGGACGCCATGCCTGCGGCATACAGCCCCGGAATCACTTCGCCCTGGGTGTTGACGACTTCGCAGTTCAGGGTAATCTTCAGACCGCCGATCGAGCCCAGGTTCATGAACCCTTCTTCAAACGCATAATACGGACCTTCGATGACTTCCAATCCGGTCGCACGGTCAAACTGACGATCCTTCCCGGATTCTGTGATATCCTTGTTCCACTGATCCAGCGTCGCCTGCAGATTTTCGCCGTCGACGTCAATCTGCGCCGCCAACTCCTGCATCGTCGCCCCTGTGAAGGCTTTGCCGGACGCCACCATTTCATCCAGCTTTTCTTTGGTCATGACGGCATTCGGGCCGCAGATCGTGTAGCAGGCGTGATTCGTCTTGGTCATCTCCCGCCACAGTTCGCGCGAAGTCAGAGCATACGTCGTATCTTCGCAGGCGAAACGACGGCCGTATTTATTTACGAAGAAACAGGGCATCAGCGGCGTCTGGCGGTTAATGCCGGCGCTGGTCTTGCCCGTCAGGTCGATGACCCCGCCGAAATGCGTCAGCTGTCCGCCGATCGCCGCCGCCATCCGGATTCCGTCGCCGGTGTTGGTCGGCGCCGCCGCGCAGATCGAATTGGCATTGTCATAATACTGATTCGGACTCAGCGCCTTGCTCATTTCCTGATTGTGGTCAATGCTGGATGTCGCGATGATCACGCCCTTATTCGCTTTGATCGCGATGGTTTTACCTTCCGATAACGCTTCCGCGCCGACAACCTTGCCGTTTTCAACGATCAGCCTGGTCGCTTCCGTGTTATACAAAAATTCAACGCCGCTCTTCTCCGCCGCGTCATGAACCGCGGTGAACATCCCGGAAGCGCCGACGGCTGTTCCATGAATCCGGTCGGCATAATTGCTCTCATCCGCCATCGGCACATGAGCGGAGCCGGTGACATTGGTAAACTCCAACCCCAGACTTTCCAGCCATTCGATATGGCCCGCCGAGCCGGCTGTCATATCCTTGACCAGTTCCTCGTCCAGCGTGCCTTCGCCCTCTTCCAGATAATACTGCGCATGCTTTTCCGCCGTATCCTCCTGATAGCTCGTCAGCTTTTTCTGGGCCGCGGTGCCGGAAGCCTGGATAATCCCGCCGGAACGGATCGACGTGCCGCCGAAGCTTTCCGCTTTTTCCAAAATCAACGCTTTCGCACCGGCCTGGGTTGCTTCGTAACCTGCGCACATGCCCGCGCCGCCAGCGCCTAAGATCAGAACGTCTGTTTCCTTATCCCAGGTCCGCTGTTCCCCGCCGTCCTGGTTTTCAGCTTTCGGCGCTTCATTCGTCGCGCATCCGGCTAATAAACCGCCGACAGCCAGCGTTGCCGCTGACGCGGCCATGCCTTTGATGAAATTTCTTCTTGAACACTCTTTCAAATTCTTTCCCTCCTTGAAAGCAGATCTCGTTCATCCGCTCACAAAGCAAGTATAAACTGATGAACTATTCATCAGTCAAGCGTTTTCAGAGGAATATCGACATAGACGTCGAAATATTCGTCCTCCTGATTGTACTTACTGATCAACAGATAAATGACGAACTCCCGCTGCAGCCGCACCCCCTGGTTTTCCATTGTCTGATAGAGACCGCGCAAGGACGCCTGCAGCTGCGTTTCAAACGCAGTTCCCCCGACGCGAAACGCGCAGAGGCAGCGCTGTTCCGCCGGATAAAAAATAGCCTGTTCCGGTAGCGGAAGCTGAAATTCCCTGGCCCACGCTTCTTTCAGCACCAGTCCCTGCGCCGACTGCGGCCGCAGCGTCACTTTGAAGTCCTGATCGCAAACCGCCGTGAATTCATTGCTGGGCAGCTGCTTATACAACGCCTTCAGCACCGGATCGCCCAACGCTTCCCGTTTGATAAAATAATAAGGTTCCGTCATCAGCAGCATGGGATGATCGCGATAGCTTTCATAGAAACGAAGCAGGTTGATGAAATTTTCCAGAAAGCGCTGTTTCAGCCGCAGCAGGCGGATTTGATCGTCAATCGTCTGCATTTCATTCTGGCAATATTGGAGTTTTTCCTCGTTGTCGCTCTGCCGTGTCAGCGCTTTAATCTCGCTCATGGAAAAGCCGAGACCGCGGTAATGGCGGATATAGGAAAGTGCGACGAAATCCTGAAACGAGTAGGTATGATATTGATTGTCCAGCATTTCCGGATTGAGCAGACCGGTGCGGACATAATAGTTCAAGCTCGTTCGATCAATTTCAAAAGCCCGGGATAACTGGCCGGTTTTAAACATAGGCTTCACCTCTCGGCTATCATTTTACCATTATTCATGATTGAATTATCAGTTTCTTTTATTTCCGGATCCCTTGGGAAACAAACAGGCATGACTGACAAAAATTCCAATGAAACATCCTCCTTGATTCAACAAAAAAAGGAATCGCCTTTGAATCAGCCATTCCTCTTCTGGTTCTGTTTTTTCTTACTCGTTGCGGTTCTTCATGTGCGGGAATAACAGCACCTCGCGGATTGATTCCTGACCTGTCAGCAGCATCACGAAGCGGTCGATGCCGATGCCGATGCCGCCGGTCGGCGGTAAGCCGTATTCCAGCGCTTCAACATAATCGACGTCCATTTCACTGGCTTCCGCGTCGCCCATTTCCTTCAGCTTCAGCTGTTCCTCAAAACGCTGGCGCTGATCAATCGGATCGTTCAGCTCGCTGAACGCGTTGGAATATTCCGTGCCGTAGATCAACAGCTCAAAGCGATCTGTGAATCGCGGATCCTTTGCATTCTTGCGGGCCAGCGGTGAAATCTCTACCGGATGACCATAGACAAACGTCGGCTGCGTGATCTTTTCCTCACAGAACTGTTCAAAGAACAGGTTGATGATATGACCGACCGTGCGTTCATGCGGCTGGACCTCAACGCCGTGTTCCTTAGCCAAAGCCAGCGCTTCCTCAACGCTCATGGCTTTCCAGAAATCAACGCCGGTGACTTCCTTTACCGCGTCGACCATGTGCCAGCGCTTATACGGAGCTTTCAGGGAAATCTGCTTGTCGCCCAGCGTAAAGTCAGTCTTACCGAAGACTTCCATTGCGACGCTTTCAAACAGACCTTCGTTCAGCGCCATCATCCCTTCGATATCGCTGTAAGCCACATACGCTTCCACGGTTGTAAATTCCGGATTGTGCTTCGGATCCATGCCTTCGTTGCGGAACAGGCGGCCGATTTCATAGACCCCTTCCAATCCGCCGACGATCAGACGCTTTAACGGCAGCTCCGTCGCAATCCGCAGATAGAAATCCATATCCAGCGTGTTGTGATGAGTCACAAACGGTCTTGCCGCGGCGCCGCCTAAAATAGGCTGCAGCACCGGGGTTTCGACTTCCATCAAGCCCTGACCATCCAGATAATGCTGGACAGCGCGGATGATTTTCGGGCGCAGCATCGCGATCTTGCGGCTGTCTTCATTCATGATCAAATCGACATACCGTCTTCTGAAACGTTCCTCAACATCCTGCAGGCCGTGGAATTTTTCCGGCAGCGGCCGCAGCGCCTTGGTCAGATGCTCCAGTTTCTCCGCCTTCACCGACAGTTCGCCGGTGTTGGTCTTGCAGACATAGCCTTCGATCCCGACGATATCGCCCAGATCGGCAGCCTTAAACAGCTCGTAAACCTCTTCTCCAACCACGCCCTTGTTGACGACGACCTGAATCTGGCCGTCGCGGTCCTGCAAGTGCATAAAGCCCAGCTTGCCCATCCGGCGCTTGGTCATGATGCGGCCGGCAATGGCGCACGGAATCTTCTTTTCTTCCAGCTCTTCCTGGCTTACTTCGCCATACTCTTCCCGCAGCTGTGCGGAACGGTGCGTGCGCGCAAACGCATGGCCAAATGGATCGATGCCTTTAGCCCGTAGATCCTCCATCTTTTGACGGCGAACCAGTTCTTGTTCTGATAACTTCTGTTCCATTTTCTTTTCCTCCTTTTTGCTAATAAAAAAACTCTCAAATCCGATAGGGACGAGAGTTGTCATCGTGGTACCACCCTAATTCATGATTAAATCGCTTTAATCATCTTAGTGACTGATCGTATCAGTCTGCCCGTAACGCAGGTCTGCGTTGACGCTCCCAGCCTTTATTCGTCCGGATTCTGCATATCCCTTTTCACCAGCCGGGACTCTCTCGCTGCAGCGTTTCCGGATTACTCCTCTGTTCCTCGCGCAAATAATCGTTTAGATTATAGCATTTTCAAATTGTTTGTCAACGGGGGAAATGTCATTTCAGGGCTTAATGAACGCGTTTTACATATTTTCCAGGAAGGAAAACCGGAGCGGATTGAATTTGCGTTTAGCTTATTCTTCATTGGATCGCAGCTTAATTGCCGGAGATAACCTCAAACCAGATTAAAACAGCTTGATGCTCAATCCTTGTAAATAGAAGTAATTTTCCCAGCCCGGATAATCAACACGAAGATAAGTGGAAATCGGAACATCCTGTTCTTCCAGCAGTTCTATCGCCGGTTCCATAATATCCGCATAATAAGGAAGATAATAACTGTATTTATCGTCATGCGTGCGATAAATTATTTGGATCATACCCACCGCGTCTTTCAATCCTTGGCGGCGATACCGCTTATCCGTTTCCACCTGAGCCTGGATCAGGATTTCTTTATCCTCCTTACTTAAACTTGCAGTATTCTCCACGTTAAAGTATTTATAATAGCTTCCGATTTTGCCAAGACCATCATAGTAAGTGATAAAGTAGACGTCTTCGACGGTTGTATGATGGGTCATGCCCCAGCCGCCGCTGACCCGCCACGACCAGAAAATTCCCTGAACCACCAGAAACTCAACGGTCAGTACCAGCAGCATCATTTTGTTGAACTGAATCTTCGAGTAAGAAAGGAAACGGATCAACAAGTAGAGGACAGCTGCCAAAATTACGGAAAGCAGACATTGCTGGGGCCTGACCGCCGTCAACGATCCCCAAATCATCACGCCAGCCGCGGAAGCAAGCGGCATCAGTTTGAATAACGCGCTTTGCTTTAACGTTTTATGCTCGTTTTCTGCTGAATTCTTGGTTACCTGATAGACTGCAGGCAACGCCGCAGCCAGATAAACACCGTCAACAAGCAGACAGCTTCCTAATGAAGGAAATGTAGAGTCGCAAATCAACCCTTTCGCCGCAAGAGTAAACAAACCCGGCAGACATCCGAAATCATGCAGCAGTGTAAAGAATTCCCTGAGTTGATAACGATATGTGACCGTTCCCCGCATAATATCTACAGACGCCGAAACGATAAAGACTGGAGCCAGCGTCCAGACGGCGATCGTCAGCATCGCCTGAAACGATTTGCGGCTGCGCAGAAATACCCAGGCGCAAAAACAAAGATAGATCATCATCGCCAGCATCAGCTGCACCGTTCCATTCCAGATTGAGATCACAGTGGCATGGCGATCAAGCATGAGAATCCCCATGATCAGCCAGGCGATCAGATAAGGAATCAGGAAGACAAGGATTCCAGCTGTTAACCGTGTCAAAATCAAACTTCTTTTCGTCAGCGGCAGTTGATAGTCATGAATTTTTTCCTCCCGCTTCATCGTAAAGCCGAGCTGACGCCGGATCAGGATGATGATGAGCAGCAGCAGATAGATAAAATAAAAGTTAAACAAAAGACTGGCATCGTCCATCATCGTTGGAAAATTAACATAGACGAACGGCATGATCAACAAATCCAGAAGCAGCAGGCAGAGAAACAATTTAAAATCTTTCTTTAACATGGCCGTTAATAATTTCTTATGGATCATTGCAGTTCCTCCCGCTTTTCCAGCTGCGCCAGGAATATTTCTTCCAGCGTACAATCAAAGATTTCAAGAATGACCGGATTCTGCTTCCGCAGCTTCGCTTCCACCTCGTCATGATCGCCGCGCAGAATCGCCTGCGCCATCCGGGAATGAATTTCCAGCTTCAGCAACTCAAGATCCTGAAACATCGCGGGATTGATCGGATGATCAAACGCGAGATGGACTTTAACCAGCTCCTTTTGCGTTTGAAACATGGAGTTCTGATGCAGAATCCGCTTCTTGTCCAACAACGCGTATTCATCGCAGAAATTCTCCAGATCGCTCAGCCGGTGCGAGGTTAATATCGAACTCATGCCTTCCTCAACGGTCTGCGCCGCCAGCTGACCTTGAAGCAGCCGCCGGGCAAACGGATCCAACCCATCAAACACCTCGTCGATCAAAAGCAGCTCCGGGTGCGCCGCCAGCCCTGCGGCCATCAAAACCTGCCGTTTCATCCCCTTGCTGAAAGCGGAGAAAGGCTGTTTCGGATTGAGCTTTAACTGGCTTAACAGATCGTAGAATAACTCCGATTCCAGGGCCGGATAAAATAAGGAAAGATATTCGATCAGTTCCCGGGCATTTTCCGTCTGTGCAAAAACGGGTTCATCCTGAACCAGAAAAATCTTCTGTTTCACCTCCGGATGATCGAGCACCGGCTGTTCTTTCCATGTAATTGTTCCTTCATCGACGGGAATCGCGCCGCTGATACAGTGCAGCAGCGTGGATTTCCCCGCTCCGTTGATTCCGATCAGCCCCAGGATCGAACCGGACGCCAACTCCAAGCTGCAATGTTCCAATACCGTTTGTTCGTCATACACCTTCCGGCAATTTTCCACCCTTAACATGGTTTACCCCTGCTTTCCTTCATAGACTTCCCGGACAATTTTCTGCGCGTCATCCTCAGAGATTCCGGTTTCCCGGCAACGGATTACCGCTTTGCGGAATTCTTCTTTTTGTCTCAAACTTAAAATGGAATGCACATTCTGATCGCTGACAAAAAAACCTTTTTTAGGTT
This sequence comes from Holdemania sp., assembly GCF_986127675.1. NCBI lineage: Bacteria > Bacillati > Bacillota > Erysipelotrichia > Erysipelotrichales > Erysipelotrichaceae > Holdemania > Holdemania sp. The sequence goes on from NZ_CFQZWI010000028.1 coordinate 29,623, forward strand.
CTGTGACCAGAATGCCTTCGTCTTCCAGCTCCTGATAGGTTTTTACCACCGTATTGGGATTGATCCCCAACTCCCGCGCCAAAATCCGCACCGAGGGCATCCGGTCCTGCGGCTGCAGAACACCCAGACTGACATACCGGATAATTTGTTCCTTCAGCTGTTCATATATCGGCTGACGGCTGTGCTGATCTATTGTAAACATGTCATTCTCCTGTTCGTTCCTTGATTTGGC
>NZ_CFQZWI010000029.1:0-29507 GCF_986127675.1 Holdemania sp.
TGCTCTTCCGATCTGCTTTGTTTGTCGACAACAGCAGCGCTTTCCGACTGGATGAGGATGTGCCGTTAGTCATCCCCGAGATCAATGCCCGGGATATCCGCTGGCATCACGGCATTGTTGCCAATCCCAACTGCGCGACGATTCTGGCGATGATGGCGCTCTCGCCGATCCTGAAGCTGACGCGCGTAAAGCGGATGATCGTCAGCACCTATCAGGCCGTCAGCGGCGCGGGTATGAAGGGGATGGACGAGCTGGAACGCCAGATCCGCGATCCGTCCGCAGCCCCGGAGGTGTTCCCGTTTCCGATCGCGTTCAATGTCATCCCGCAGATCGGTGATTTCGATGAAAACGGGATCAGCGCAGAGGAATGGAAGATGCAGAACGAAGGCCGCCGGATCCTTCATGATGAAGCGCTGCAGGTCAGCTGCACCTGTGTGCGGGTGCCGGTGTATCGCTGTCATTCGGAGTCGATCTATGTGGAAACTGAAACAGAAGTTAGTCTGGACGCCATCCGTCAGGCCGCGGAGGAATGTCCGGGGCTTGTGCTCAACGAAGCACCGTATCCGACACCGAAGGAATGCACCGACAGCGACGCGGTGGTGATCGGACGGCTGCGTCAGGATGGGGCATGTAAGCAGGGACTGCATCTGTGGTGCTGCTGTGATCAGCTGCGCAAGGGGGCAGCGACCAACGCCGTGCAGATCGGCGAATGGGCCTGGCAGAATGGATTGTTGAAGAAAGGAGTGTAGCGTTTGATTCTGGAAAAATATCAGGGCTGCGGCAATGATTTTCTGATTGTTGACGGCAGCCGGACGCCGGTGATCGATCCCCAACAGGTCGCTGCGCTGTGCGACCGGCACCGTGGTTTCGGAGCGGATGGTCTGATCATCGCCCGGCGGGATCCGTTAAGCATGGAATTGTGGAATCAGGACGGAACCCGGGCCGGAATGTGCGGCAATGGTCTGCGCTGCTTTGTGCATCATGCGTACCGCAAGGGCTGGATCAGGGCGGATCGTCCTTATCGAATCGGAACTGGCGACGGATTGCGGAGCGTGTGGATTTGTTCAACCGAGCCGTTTATCTGTCGGGTGGAAGCGGGCATTCCGGATTTTGACGCGAAGCGGATGACGAATCAACCGCTGCTTCCAGGGTTGCTTCACGCACCTTTTCTTTCTCAGCAGCAGTCCTGCAGCTTTTGGCTGGGCGTTCCCCATACCGTGCTCTTTACGCCGGATCCGGAAGCCGTCAGCGAGGAACAGGCCCGTACCCTCGGCAGACATCCATTCTTTAAGGAAGGCACGAATGTGGATTTCGCACGTTTGAAGGAAAACGGCGAGCTGCAGGTCAGAACATGGGAGCGGGGTGTCGGCTGGACCTTGGCTTGCGGTACCGGCGCATGCGCCAGCGCCGTCGCAGCGGCGATCTTCGGCCTCTGTCCGCTGCCTTGTAAGGTTCGCTGCCCGGGCGGACTGCTGCACGTGGAACAAGCGCCGGACAAACAGTGCTTATTAACCGGCCCGTCGGTGTATATCGGGAAGGTGGAGGTCAAAGCGTGCGAATGAAAACCGAAGAACTGATTCAGAAGCTGCATGATCACCCACGCAGCACAGAGGTGCTTTTGCTGTTTAACGAAGACTCCCCGACGCACTGGACAGACGCCGCGGTCTATGGCGAATCGTTCAAGCTGGTAATCGGTGAATGGGACAGCCTGCGCCCTCAGCTGCAGGCCCAGAAAGACCGGCTGCGCGATCTGCGGTTAGTCTGTCTGCAGCGTCAGAGCGCCTGGCCGTTGCTTGCGATTCAGGATCTGCCTTGCCGGATTGAACCGGGAGCCTGGATTCGGGATGCGGCGGAGATCGGGGAGAATGCGGTCATTCTGACGGGCGCGGTGATCAATGTTGGCGCGCAGATCGGTGCGGAAACGATGGTCGACATGAATGCGGTCATCGGTGCGCGGGCAGAAATCGGCCGGCGCTGCCACATCGGCGCCGGGGCTGTTGTAGCGGGGGTGCTGGAGCCGGCCAGCGCGGAACCGGTGGTGATTGAGGACGACGTTTTGATCGGCGCCAACGCCGTGATTTTGGAAGGGGTGCGGATCGGTCAGTCCGCGGTGATCGCCGCCGGGGCGGTCGTTACGGAAGATGTGCCGCCGGGATGGCTGGCGGCTGGCGTTCCGGCCCGTCTGATCAAGCGAAAAGACGAACAAACCCGGAAAAAAACTGAAATTGTGGAAAAGCTGAGGGATAGTTCGCGGTGAAAACGGAAAACCTGATATAATAGAGTTCATCAGGAGGGTTTTCCATGGATAATGCACAGCGGTTTCTGAACGCGTTCGCGATGATCGAAAAGCAGTTGAAGCAGATCACCGGCGTCACGCGGTATTCGCGTTTTTATCAGTTGTTGAACCAGGCGTCCCGCAGCAGCGGGTTAGTCCGCAAGTATGAAATGGAGCTGCAGGAATATGCCGATCTGCGCAATGCGATCGTGCACCAGCGCTCCGACGAGGGACATATCATCGCGATTCCCATCGACGAGGTCGTTACGGAAATTGAGGAGCTGGCGCGGAAAATCTGCGAACCGCCGCGAGTCAGCGCACATTTTCTCAAGCCGGTGAAAATCTGCGATCCCCAGACTGAAATCCGGGAAGCGGTAGATATCATGGAAACGATGGGCTCCTCCAAGCTGCCGGTCTATGCCCAGGGCGGATTTCACGCGCTGTTAACGATGGAGATGATCGCCCGCTGGACGCTGCACCAGAGCCGTACGAACAAACCGCTTTCCGGTGTGGTCAGCGATTGTCTGTATTTTAAGGATAAAAAAGAGCGGGTTCTGTTTCTGCCCCGCACGGCGGATGTCACCGAAGCACAGGATTTGTTTGAGGCAAGCCTGCACCGCGGCGTCAGCATTTCGGCAATCCTGATCACAGAGTCCGGAAGTGCTCATCAGAAGCCGATCGGGATCATCACGGTCGCCGATCTGCCGCTGTTGTATGAGCTGGATAAATAGGGGAACGGAAGGGGAACGATGAACTCCCCTTTTAGTTTAGCCAGCATCATGATTTCCTTGTTTCAGCCGGCAAGAATAGACAGGCTTAACAGAATAATAGCGAGTAGGCCAATCTCATCGCTGAATTGAATAAATGTACTCAAGAAGAGAAGGAAAAGGTTGAAATTCCATCCGGAATGCCTATACTCAAGGTGTAAGGTATTGCTGAAAGGCGGCACCCGTCAACCGCTATCTCTTACGAGCATGGCGGCAGACAGATGAGCGCTGAATCACTTGGGGAGTAGTTGCAGCGCTTTTTTTTTGCCCCTATAATTTTTAAGCGGCATTCAATCACTTTGATCGTGCATTCGATCAAGGGCAATACAACTTTCAAAATTACAGCATCGAAAAGTTCCAGGAAATGTTCCATAGAATTGCCCTCCTTTGACGACAGATGACAAAAATCTGTCGGTTTGAATTGAATTGGAAAAGACCAAAAGTCGACTCTATTCGGACGGGCATCCGCGGTTCAACAAAACCCTGCCCTAATAAGATTGCGGAAAAGTTAAAATTCCTCTCTAAGAAAATGATGAAATTGTTTTTCACAAAGCAATTAAAGTTTCCTTTTCGGGTCCAGTTTTCATTTTCACTGTGTTCTTTTTAATCCTTAAATGAAGTCGAAAATTGTTGCTTGAAGGAGAGAAGGATCAGAAGTTTGTTGTTTCTGACCGCGATTCAGTGTAGAATCCAAGCTCACAACAAGTTTTCTTAATCCGAGGATCTCAGCGAACAAATTTTCTCGCAGTTTTTCCAGTGAGGAGTAACAAAAGTTGCGAATAAAATGCTAAAAAAACTTGACAGAAGGACACAGTTTTTATAAACTATATTTACGCCGACTTAGCTCATCCGGTAGAGCAACGCACTCGTAACGCGTAGGTGGTAGGTTCAAGTCCTATAGTCGGCACCATGAGAAAAGGATATCCCGTTGAGAAATTCAGCGGGATTTTTTTATGCTTTTCATTCAAAACAACGGAACTTTGATACAATAGAATTAATGAAGAAGCAGATAGAAGAAGCGGCAGGGGAAGAAAAATGGTCAATAAGAAACTGTTAGAAATCGGTGATCGGCTGGGAATGAAATATCCACAGATAGAAATGTTAAATAATGAGTTCAGACGGGATTTCAGATTTTTAATTTTTATGCTCTTCATGGCCGGAGTTCTTTTCTATATGAATGTTGTTGGGCAGAAAGCGCCGCAGGTGTTGTCGATGGCGGATCTTGGCTATACTGAGGAAGTTGTGGAAAGTAAACAGGTGAACACGGATGGCCGCAATGATCAGCGGTATCGGCTGAGCCTTAACGGTTGGGATGATGGGGCAAAAATACGAATCCATATAAATTTGGAAATTATTGATTTCGCAGAAGAAAACGATCCGATCGCAGGCTTTGCCCGGGAAAGCGGTCTTCCTTGTTCAGCGAAATCCTGTTCATTGGCAGCGCTGGAAGGTCTGGTTATACTGGATGCGGACGTCTGGAACGCGGACTTTGCGGCTGCCAAGCTCAATCCCGACACGGATCCCCCGCTCCAGACAGATTACAGAAATACGATCTATCTTCTGAAATCCAACAGGATGATCTCGTTCAGCTATGATCAGCCGATTGCGTTTACGGAAGCGAAGCGCAGGGTTATCACCGCGATGTTTGCAGAGCGGAACTTATTTGATCACTGAAGAAGCTCGGATCCCCTTTGCAATGAAATGTTTGCATGCGCAATTCGTCGGTCCCGGGTTCAAGTCCTGTGTCTGGCTGACTGTCAGCTTCATTGGATGATGAAAATGAGGCAAGCGAAAGACCGATTATAAAAAATGAAGGACAGAGAAGAGTAAACCGTGTATAATAAAAGTAATCCATAACTCAGCACTTTTGAACCGACGACGGAATGACTGTGATCAGAAAAACCGGTAAGGAGTTTAAAAATGCCATAAAGAAAATCATTTTCGAATAACGTGAAATAAGCCTGGAAACAGTGCGTTTTTCTGTTGTCTGATCAAGCGTTCACGGCGGCGGATCATCGGACATGAGTTTATGGAAGGGCCGGGTACCGGCGAAGGAGGAAAGCATGGCGATCATTCAAGGCTTGGAATGGACCTTCAACACCGTTGCGGAGGAATATGACAAATGGAGTCCCGAATATGTCTCGGAATTATACGAGGATTTGTTTGCTTATCAGCCGCTGACTTCAAACAGCGAAGTGCTGGAAATCGGGATTGGAACCGGCCAGGCCACAACGCCGATATTAAAGACCGGCTGTCGCCTGACCGCAGTCGAGCTGGGTGATCAGCTGGCAGCGCTGACGCGGAAGAAATTCAGTGATTATCCCGATTTTACCGTTGTAACCAGCGCTTTTCAGGATTATGAAAGTCCGGAGAACCGCTTCGATCTGATATACTCCGCGGCGGCTTTCCATTGGATCCCGGAAGAAATCGGTTATTCGAAGGTGTATGCCCTGTTAAAACCGGGCGGTGTGTTCGCACGGTTTGCCAAGCATGGAAACTATCGACAAAGCAATGCAGCGTTGTATGAAGAAATTCAACAGGTTTACGCCCAATATATGGCCTATTCCGCGCCAACGCCGCCGTTTACCGAAGCGGATGCGAAAAGAAGATCCGAGATCAGTCTGCGGTATGGCTTTGTGGATCAGAAAATCAGAATGTATACCAGGAAGCGATCCTATTCGGCGCAGGATTATGTTTCGCTGATCGCCACGCAGTCGGATCATATCATTTTAGACAAAGCGGTGAGAGCGGATTTCTACGCTGCAATTCAAAATAAGATTGATCGTTATGGAGGCAGAATTGAGCTGGTCGATACGATTGATTTGGAATTAGCCCGAAAGCCGTGAGTCAGTGAGGAAGGTTTCAACTGGAGTGCAATAAGGTAAAAAGGAGAGTGCGATGATACTGACACATCATGAACAAGCTCTGCTTCTGCTTCGCTTTCTGCAGCAGCGGCAGCGGAAAGCGGAGCTGGAACAAACGTTGGTTTTGGCGGAAGCGCAGGGCAGTCCGCTGGTGATTTTGCCGCGGCAGCATATTTTTTCCTGGAAGAAGAAACTGAAAGTCGACGCGCAGGCTGTGCGTCGGGAATTAAGTGAAATTGAAAGGCATCCGCTTTCCCTGTCATCACAGGAATGTCTAAAGATTGCAGCGCAGCTTTTGCAGGATGCAAAACAGTTGGGAGATCGAACGGCCCAGGACGGTGCGGAGTTGCTTGTTCAGGCGCTGAAGCTGGAAGCACTGGCAAAGGAATACGACGCCGTGATCTCACAAAGCTATGATACGCGCGAGGCGGAAGGGCAACGAGTTCCGTTTACCGGCTATGTCGGGTATGCCCCCAACGTTCAGATTCCCTACGATCTGCCAAGAATGCGCGAGCTGGGAGAAGCGCTGAAAAGCAGCTTGAAAGAAACGCAGCGCTTTGGGCATCAATTCGCCTGGAGCCGGGAATGGGACGTTCAGCTTCTCTTAAAGGAAGAAGTCGAAGGCTTCAAGGATATCCAGTTAAACGCCGCCCGCTTTCACGCCCGGGCCCGCTCGGAAATGGAAACGGCGAGTCGGATCCGCAATGCCTTAGAAAGCTTCCTGCCGCGGTTTCTGGAAGCTCTGCTTGAAACCTGAAAATCCGGGTGAAGATTACCGTTGATCGACGTTTATTTCGAGATCAGAAGAGCGATTAGAAATGGCAGGTAAGCATTGGAGTGCGCTGAATTCCAATGCTTTTTTTCTTTCAGAGTGTCCCTGAAAATCATAAAACTTTCACAAAAAGGATTGACAACAACGTGGGAATCGATAAAATAGATAAAGGTAGACGATCGTCTATAAAAGGAGGAAAGAAGAAATGAAGAAATTAGTTGCCCTCGTTCTGGCGGCGATGCTGCTGACAACGGGGTGCTCAACCAAAGCGCCGGAAGCCACCGGCGGCATGAAAGCGGGAACCTATAAAGCCTCGGCAGCCGGCTTCCATGGCGATATTACGCTGGAAGTCACGGTAGATGCGGAAAAGATCACGGATATCCAGGTGATCGAGCATTCAGAAACAGAAGGAATCGGCGCGGCAGCGTTACCGGAGTTAGTCACGAAGGTTCTGGACAGCCAGTCCATCGGCATTGACGGCGTATCCGGCGCGACGGTCACGTCGAATGGTTTTAAAGCGGCGATGGAAGACGCGTTAACTCAGGCAGGCGCGGATATGGATAAAATGACAAAATCCGCGGAATCTTCTTCGACGACAAAAGAAGAAGTGACGTTGGACGCGGATATCGTCGTCGTGGGCGGCGGGGCAGCAGGTCTGACCGCGGCTTTGTCTTCGCAGCAGAACGGCAACAACGTTATCCTGTTGGAAAAGACGGGCGTTGTCGGCGGCGCGAGCGCCATGGCAGGCGCCGGCACCATGGCGACCGGCAGCCAGTGGCAGAAGGAAGATGGTTTTGAAGATTCACCGGAACAGCTGAAAGCGGATATGTTGAAAAACGGTCATAATAACAATGACGAAGCGACGCTGGATATTTATGTCAATACGACCGGCGCGGCGTTCGACTGGCTGGTTTCCGAAGACGGTGCGAATGTTCCGTATGAGCGAGACGGCAAGCCAACCCGCAGTTATTCCGGCACCGGCCGCGGCGCTGGGGTGGTTTCCAGTTTGGCGGATACTTTTAAAACAGCGGGCGGCACGGTGATGACGAATACGCCGGCTGTCGAGCTGATCGTAGACAACGGCGTAGTCAAAGGGGTAAAAGCCAGCGACGATGCGAAGAACTACACGATCAACGCCAAAGCGGTGATTCTGGCAACCGGCGGCTTCGGCGCTAACGACGCCATGGTTCCGGAGGAATATAAGCAGTTTGTTTACGCCGGTCATGCGGGTGCAACGGGCGATGGCCTGAAGATGGCGGAAGCAGTGAACGCGGATACCTTCAATATGGAATTCGTCAATACGCAGCCAAACTCGATGATTCTGCCAAGCGGCTTAGGCCAGTATTGCAACCCGGGTGTCGGCGCGGCTTATTCTGCTTCCGGGGCGTTCCTGGTCAATCAGGATGGCGTGCGTTTCGCAAACGAAAAGGGCAACGCCTGGGATCTGATGCAGGAAATGAAGAAGAACTCGGCCCAGTATCTGATCATGGATCAGACATCCTTTGACGCTTTCAATAAGGGCATGACGGGATCGAAGATCTATTCGGATGAAGATGTTGAGAAGTGGCTGGCCAACGACGGTGAAGGCAATCCGTTTATGGTCAAAGCGGATTCGTTAGAAGATCTGGCAAAGAAGATGAACCTGCCGGAAGGCGCGTTAACCGAAGCGGCGACGAAGTTCAACGAAACGGCAGCCAAGGGTGAAAAAGATGAATTCGGCCGCGAACTGACCGCGCCGTTAAGCGAAGAAGGTCCATATTACGCATTGCAGCAGTATATCCGTTACTATGCGACATTGGGCGGACTGCGTATCAACGACGGGATGCAGGTACTGAACACGGAAAAACAGCCGGTTGAAGGCTTATACGCAGCTGGTGAAGTTGTCGGCGGACTGGAAGGCGACGTCTACATGGGCGCTACGCTGTTCGGCTGGGCAGTAACCAGCGGATATAACGCAGGCAACGCCGCTTCCGCAGCGATTGCGAAATAAGTTACAGACTTCATAGATTTAATAAAAAAGCCATAACCAAGGTTTCTGATACAAGTCAGCAGCCTGGTTGCGGCTTTTTTTATTCTTCTTGCAGCCTAAAGAGAATCCGTGGAAGCAGGATTTGAAATAGATCAAAATGTTCCGAGGTCGATCGAAAGAGATCAATGTGAATACTCTATAATGAAACGATCGCAAAGTGAGGGAGACTTCCTTGAATAATTAAGGTTGGAAACAAGAGAAATTGAAGGAGAGTAAAATAGAAGGTACAATACTGAAAATTAATAAAATATAAGTATAATGAGTAAATCGAAACCGCCATTTCCTCTGTGAATGTGAATTTACAAGGAGACACTTCGCTGTTAGAGTTGCTGGATGCGTTAGATCGAGATCCCACGATTGAAGAATTAGGCGAAATTTCATTTTTCATCAAGATCCGGCAGCCCGATTCAACTGAACAATCATCGGGCAGGCCTCAATTTCCACGGATTGTTCTCTGCCTTGATAACGCAAACGACAGGGAATCTGTAATCGAAATGCTGCATTCTTATTTTCCCAACTGGCTCCTCGTTTACGAATAATTTTGTTTCGCCTTGTGCAAAAGCAGTCTGTATTTGACAGAAAGTGAAGGAAGACTGAACACATTGAGAATCGTAATTTTGGCTTTTATTCCATTGATATAATAAAAGACTGTATTCCCAGAGAAGCTTATTTCCAGTCAAAGCAACTCCATATAAGGGAAACCAGTCTTTTATTTTTAACGTTTCCGGCAAGTGTCGATCAACAGGTCATACAACGCTGCCGGCGCCATCGCCGGCACCTTGATCATCCGCGATGGAGACAATTTCAGCCAACGCTCACAAACCCATTGCAGCGGCCGCCAGCTTTTTGACAAGGGCGCGGCACATCGGTAATAGAGGAAAAACCGGACTTCCTGTCCATCCCAGACTAACGGCCGGTCATTGACCCAGAAATAAAGCTCGCTCTTTTCCAGGTGCGCCGTTTCGCCGCCGAGGAACATGATCTGATTGACGATGGGAACACAGGTGATCGCAGAAGCGGAAAGAGACCGCCGTGCTGAAATCACGGGAATCGCATCGAACAACCGGGGCAGGTCTTTTTTCTGCCGCAAGCGGATCGAATTGGAAACGATGGTAAAATTGCGGCCCAGCCAGTCCCGCAGCGGCGTATACGGATCAAAGCCGCTGTCGATGATCTTCTTGCGCGAACGCGGCGGTTTGAAGTAAAATACATTTTCCGGCGGAATTCCCGGCAGATCGGGAATATCCGTCCAGATCAAATCAGAAGCCTCGCGCCGGAGCTGAAACAGCGCGGTAAATTCAACCGGCTTGAACGTAAACAGCGCGGAAGTCCCGGTTAAAATCGGGAAAAGCTGTTGGATCGTTTCCAACCATTTCCCAGCCGCGCCAATTCCCTGCCGGGAAATGATCCAGACGGTGAACACGGATTCCGTACTTAAAGGCTTTAAATAAGGAAACAAACATTTCGCCGCCTGCTGCTTAAAATCATGAGACAGGGGGACGCGCATGCAATCCTCAACACAGCGGGTCAGCTCCAGCGCCAGATTCTCACTGAGGGGATCGCTGAGCAGATCATCGCTCGTTAACGGAAAAGGCGGCATGGCGAACGCCCGGCGGATATCCAACTGCGTCAACCAGCTGGATACACGCTGACGGAAGTCTGGATCCGCTGTAAAATCAAATGGATAACGCCGTGCGAACCGATCCAGAACCGGCGAGGCGATCGAAGTGGAAACTGCCGCCGCTTCCGGAATGGAAATATTCAATCCCCGCAGTGCGGAAGTCAGCACTTCCAAAAAACGCCGGTTTTCTCTGGAATCCAGGAATTCGTTCCCATCCAGATGCTGAAATAAGACCTCAACAAACAATGCCGACTGCTTATCGCGAGGCGTCTGCCATTGTTCGTCAGTCAAGGTCAGCCGCAGCTTCGGATCACGCCGGCAGCGGCAGAGAACCAGACCTGCGATCAAAGCCTGACAATCCGAATAGGATAATGTCAGCTGCGGAACGGACTTCAGACATTCCTGAATGATGGGCCACAAGGTCAGAACAGTCTTCCGCTCCTGCCGGAAATCATCGGGCAGCGGATGGAAGCGATCCAATCCCGCTTCCGGCTGGCTTGCCAGCAATAACGACTGCCAGATCAGACAGTACCGCTTTTTCAGTTCATTCCCCTCCACGACAAAGCCCACGGCTTCCGGATGCAGCGTCAGTTCAAAGGTGGCCAGCTGCTCCTGAGCCACCGCCGCAATCGCGGGCAGCTGATTTTCAGGGATCGCAAATTCCTGACAGAGCTCGGACCAGGATAACGGTTGGGCAGAGGCCAGAATTCGGCATAACAGGATCGCAGCCAAAATCCGGAAGTCGTTGCGTTCATCCCAATGATATTGTTTCGCCAGCTCATTGAAAAAAGCTTCCACCTGCTGCGGTTGGGTAACGATCAGCCGGTAACCCTGTCCCCGCCGGCCCGCAATCTGACACCCCGTCTGAGCATTCAGACAAACGCTTAAGCGGCCCAGTTCACGCCGGGCAGTGTCGGCAGACAAACCGCAAAGATCAGCCAGTTTCTCGCAGCTGATCGGTTTTTTATGTGTTTTTAAATAACGAAGAAGTTTTGCTTCGCGTTCTGTGATTTCCATACTCTTTCATCTTTGTCCTTTATTCTTTATTATAAAAAAGAAACGAAAGAAGGGCAACCTGCCAAAAAGAAACGAAGAAGCACAACCCGTCAAACCTTGAAGCAAATACAGGGATAGGGCGGACAGCGGCTTTTTCAGCAATTTCTCTGATCGTGGATTTTCCAATTTCAAGCGAGTGTGATGAAAAGTGATTTCAGCTTCATTGCGATTCGCATGGGAAATCGCTTTATGTTACCGTTTTTGCCGGCTTTCTGCAGGGAGGTGAAAATAAGTAGAAAAGAAGACTTGACAACCCGAGCCTACAACTGTAGACTTTGGGTAGAAACAGAGAGAAAAGGAGGATTTGGATATGCGATTGACATCCGCTGAATTTCGCTTTATGGATCTGTTGTGGGAAAGGGAGCCGGTTTCATCGGGAGAGCTGGTCGCGGTGTGCGATCAGAAATTCGGCTGGAAGAAATCGACGACCTACACCTTCATCAAACGGCTGCAGGAAAAAGGCGTAATCGCCAATGAAAAGTCGATTGTCCGAGCACTTTACAAACGTGACGAATGTGAACGTGAGGAAAGCGGCGAAGTCGTCGATCAGGTTTTCAAAGGCTCGCTGCCGCAGTTTGTCACCGCTTTTCTGCAGGACCGGAAGCTGTCTGAAAAAGAAATCGACGAATTGAAAGATTTGCTGGACCGTCAGAAGAAGAAATAATGAATACGCTGACGACTCTTTTTCAGACGATCTTAAACATGAGCCTGGCCGCCAGTATCGTCGCTGCCGCGGTCATGGTTGTGCGGCTGCCGTTAAAGAAAGCGCCGAAAATTTTCTCCTACGCCCTGTGGGCGTTCGTTTTCATCCGATTGGTGCTGCCGTTTTCGTTTACCAGCCAACTCAGCGTGCTGAGCGTGGCGAATCCGGCCGTTTCCGAGCGGGGCGGAGTGCTGTTTGTCGTGCCTTCCGCCAGTCAACCGGTATCGGCCGTGCCGCGGCCGGTGATCAAAACCGGCGATCCGGCGGTCAATCTGCCTCAAACAGAGCTTAATGCTGACGCCGGTATTTCCGACAGTCACAAGCCGACACTGTCCCAACCAACTTTGCCGCAGTCCGGCGCCGAAGCTTCAGCACCTTCTTCGACAGCGACGATTTCGCCGCTTTTGCAGGCGGCCAGCGTGATCTGGGTGATCGGGATGATCGGCTATGCCGGTTTGCTGATCGCCAACAGTCTGGCGCTGCGTCATCGGCTGCGCTTTGCGATGCGCAGCCGGCAGAACATTTATGAATGTGAAGCGATCACTTCGCCGTTTATCTATGGTCTGGTCCATCCGAAAATCTATCTGCCGATGGATCTGGATTCCCGCCAGCGTAAATATGTGCTGACGCATGAACGTGTGCATCTGCGGCGGCATGATTATGTGTTTAAAATGATCGGGTCGCTGGCGCTGATGTTCCACTGGTTCAATCCAATTTTGTGGTATGCTTACATCCTCATGAGCAAGGATATGGAAATGGCTTGCGACGAAGCGGTATTGGGCCAGTTGGGAAGCGGCGGCCGGGTGAATTACGGTATGACGTTATTGCAGTTTGCCTCCAGGCCGACGATCACCGCGCTGTCGTTCAGCGAAAGCAATACGAAGCTCAGGATCAAGAATATTCTGAATTATAAGAAACCAACGTTCTGGGTGCTGGCGGCCGGGATCGCGGCGTGCCTGCTCTTAGCGGTGCCGTTATTGAGCAATCCGGCTTTCGGCAAGGATCAGCGCCGGATTAACGAGCTGCTGAAGGAAGCGGAAGCGGCGCAGATCGAAAGCGTGAGTATGACGGTCAATCTGAACGAACCGTATAACCAGTATCAATGGTCGATCATTCCGATGATGGATCAGGATCAGGTGATCGTGCTGGGCGAACAGAATTTGGAGCGGAAGGTGGCGGTCGCTTATGACTTTAAAACCGGGGAAGTTGAAGCCGCCGATCTGAAAACTTCGGTCTGGGGCGCGGAGCAGTGCGCGGGCTTAGGCGATCTGTTTTATCATTTGTATGTGGATGATTTTGTCATTCCGGAAGCGCTGAACAATGTCAATCTGGCGTTGGGCGATCATCTGACGTCCATCAGCTACTGCACGGTGTTCGAGCCGTTGGGCCCGATTTCACTGAGCTATGGATCGAATTCCGATCAGCTGATAGCGCAGTTCACGAAAATGAACGAGCCGGGTTCCGGCCAGCTTGTTTACGATAAGAACTCGGGCCGGTATTTGATTAACAGCGCGGCGGAACAGCTGGCATTGCCGGAATCGTTCTGGGATGAGTTTGTCGATCGCATTCTGCTTTATGATCAGCAGGAGATCGTCCAGAATTCCACGTGTGCGGTGTTGGAAGACGGACGGTTCAGCTGTCCGGAAAGCTTCGGGGTGCTGCCGCTGGGTGCGCAGCAGGTAGCGCCGTTAGTGGCCTGGAATGAAACCCATGAGCTCAGCGAGGATTACGGCGTGATCGGCTGGGATCTGATCGACGATCAGACCGAAGACCGCACGCGGATTCCGGTTCTGGCCATGGCTGAAGGCACGATCCGTGAGATCGGCGAGGATGAACAGGGCCGTCGCTACCTCGTGGTCGATCATCCGAGCTTGGGGATCAGTGCGTTCTACGGCGGTTTGAATGATAGAATATACCGCACGGAAGGCGAAGAAATCTATCATCCGGGTCAGCTGTTAGGCTATCTGTCGACGGACAACCTGCCGGAGGATCAGCGGCCGGCGCTGCATTTCGCGGTGATGTCCGGCGGTGAAACGCTGGGCGATCTGGTGCCTTATCTGCAATATGCGATGGCTTCGCCGGTGAAGATCAACGTTTTTGAAGTTCTGGATCTCACGTTTGAGATCAATGAGGAAAAGCTGGCGCTCATGGATGCGATTGTCGCTGAATCGAATGCCTATTCCGAATATGCCGGTCGGCGCGCTGTCATTGAGCGGACGTATGCTCAACAGAAAGGGATTTCGCTGACAGCGCAGGCCAACGATTTTCCGACGCTGAATATTTCGCAGGAGGTCGGAACGAACAAGCTGTATATTGACCGCGGCTACCGGCTGAATGAAACAGTGCGCAATGTGATTCCGGGTGCGGATGGAAACTTTTTGATCAACGTGAATCTGGACCGCAGTCCGACGATGGGCAACAATACGACGTATGAATGCAATGCGTATTTTCCAGAACTTCAAGTGTGGCTGAACACAACCTATAATCCGAGTACCGGGCAGTATTTAGCCACCGATCTCAACATGGAAGACGAAGCGCTGATGGAAGCGACATACGCGGTGTTCGACGAACTCAACGGCAGAATTCTCAGGACCGATGAGCGGGCGCTGGATCTGGCTTTGCAGCTGATCCAGGTGATGACCGACGAACAGCCGGCAGAATATAATCTGGAGCCGATGGCTTCCCTGTTTGAATAACTTTAATCACAACCGAGTTTCTGACATCCCGCAAAAAAACAGCTTTTCCATCGAGTTGTGAAAAGACCGGCTTGATGACAGAGGAAGAAATACTGACTTCGTTGTCCATGAAAATAAGAGCTTTAAAGAAGCTGGCTGCACAAAGTGAAATCATACTTTGATCGGCCGGCTTTTTTTTGCGCAGATTAACGCCGGTGAATCTGAGCGATTACCGGGGAATTCCCTTCATTACAGCCTGGCCCAAACCTCAGCGTAAAAATACGGCGGCCAAAGAAATCAAGGAAGTATAAATAAAGCTTATATATAATGAATTATAGCTTATGGATTAGAAATGATTATTGGACAAATTTTAAAATCAGCGGTACCATTTTTCATGTGGAAGCGCTATCAAGCGTAAAACAAGGAGAAAGAAAAATGAAACTGAAGAAACTCTCTGCACTTCTGGCAGCTGGTTTGCTCTGTTTGACGGCAGTCACCGGTTGCTCGCAAACCCCGGCCGCTCCGGAACAGGAAGCGACGCCAACGTCAGGTTCCGATGTCACAACAATGCGCGTTGCGACGTGGAACATCGACTCCAAGGCTCATCCGGACATCAAGGAAATGTCCAACATCATCCATGAACGCGGCATTGAAATCATGGGTTTCCAGGAAATTGATATCCTGAACACCCGCAACGACTACGACATGGCTCAGGACTTTGTCAACGACAATTATCCCTACGTCCACTTCGCCAAGGGACGTGACTTCGCTGACGGCTATTTCGGCGTCGGTACGACTTCTTCTTTAGAATTCCAGGAAATCAGCTCAGTTCCAATCGAGAGCACGGGCAGTAAAGCCACCAAGACGCTGGAACGCGTCGTCGTAGAAAAAGAAGGCAAGCAGATTGCGTTCTATGTCACGCACACCAGCTGGGAAAACAACGATCTGCGCCGCCGTCAGTTTACGGAAATCATTGAACGATTGGCTGCGGATCCGATTCCATACAAGATCCTGGTCGCGGACTTCAACGCTGACCAGAGCCTGTATGAATACGACATCTTCAAAGACAATTATAATATTTCCAACGGTAAGGACGGCGTCTGGTTTGATTCGTTCAACGGCACTGACGATTCAATGAAGGTCATGACCGTTGACAACATCATCACAACGAAAAACATCAACATTACGCACGTCGAAACTTATCACTCTGATATGGCTGACCATGAACTGATGTTTGCGGATATCGAGCTGCTGGACGAAGCGGCGCCGATGATCGAACATGACCGCGCGCTGGGGCAGGATGTCACGGCGACCAGCACAGCCGACGATTCCCATCCGTACAACATGGTTGACTGCGATGAAAAGACAGTCTGGCAGTCCGGCGAGGGCGAACAGGAAGTCGTCCTGACGCTGGATCGTCCGTTTACCGCGAAGAAACTGGGCGTCCAATGGGGCGAAAAAGCACCGGAAAGCTTCCATGTTGAAACTTCGATCAACGGCACGGATTACATTGCGGTTGCCGATGGTACAAAAGACACGACAGAAATCGCTTTGAACGGCGAAGTCAAATATGTCAAGCTTGTTCTGGACGCGGTTGAAGGCGGAAGCCAGATCGCAACGTTAAGCTTCTATGGCGACTGGATCACACCGACGGCCGGCAGCGATGCAAGTCTGCTGGTTAACGGCGATATGGAAAGCGAAGAAGGCTGGACCTTAACCAATGCGACGGAAGAAGGCAATGCGGAATACGCGCTGGCTTACGAAGAAGTGGAAGCAGGGAATAAAGCGGCGAAGATCACGAAGACCGGTGCGGATGCCGGCGACGCTTCGATCGAACAGACTGTTGAAGTACAGCCGAACGAACGTTACCAGTTAAGCTTCATGCACAAGACCGATACGCTGCATTCCGGCAACTTCTGTTACGAAATCAACCAGATGGATGCGGAAGGCAACACGATTTCCACACATCTGGCGAAGCTGACGGACAACCTGAACATGAGCGCAGATTTCCGGAAATTTGATTACAACGTCATCACCGCGGCCAATGCGGCCAGCGTGAAGATTGCGCTGCATGTCGTGGGTGAAGGCGAAGGCAGCCTGTGGCTGGATAACGTCACATTCAAGGAAGTTGTTCCGACGGAATGTGTCTATGTCCAAGCTGATAAAACAGCGCTGAAAGTCGGCGAAACCGCAACTCTGAGTGCGGATGTTCTGCCGAAGAGCGCCAATGATATCCACATGAACTGGGTATCGTTAGACGAAAGCATCGCCACGGTTGATGAGAATGGCAAGGTCACTGCGAATGCGGCGGGCAAGGTCTTAGTCGGTCTGCTGAGCGACAGCGATCTGTTAGCGGAAAGCTACGTTCTGATCACCGTCGAATAATCAAAATAAGATTGAAGAAATGGCGTCCCGATGGGGCGGTCCAATAAAACAGTATAATAATGTTTTCGGGAAGCGGCATGAGTAATCATGCCGCTTTTCCGTTTATAACGTCATAGAGCAAATCGGCGGGGAGTATGCCGATATAGTTGTAGCTGATCGTCACATCCTGCACTCGGTGTCCGCTGGACTTATCCGGTGCATGAACATATACGGCGTTGACCATATCGTTCAGAATAGTGGGTGTCAGCTTCTCCAAGTACAAGTACTTCTTTGCCTGTCGGATAAACCTATCAACATTCTCCGCTTGATCTTCTTGATTCTGTATTTCGTTTTCAAGCATTTCAATCTTAGCTCTCAGGTCTGCCTGCTCCTGCTCATAATCATCAGATAACATCTGAAAGCGAGCTTCGGACAGCTTTCCGTTTACCATGTCCTCGTAAATACGCTTGAACAATCTGTCCAGTTCTACCAGACGGTTTTCGGATTTCTGCAAGGTTCGTTTCTTGGCAGAAAGCTCTTTCTTTGCTTCGTCACTTCGCTTTGCGCCCAACGCTCGGCGGAACGCATCCTCGTAATCGGCAACGCATTGGATAACCAATCTCAGGTGTTGGAGCGTACCTTCTTCCAGTACCACGGCACGGATGAAGTGGGTGTCGCAGACTTCCTTGCCCTTTTTACGGGAAGTGGAGCATACGAAGTGATCTTGTCTGGTTTCAAAACTGTTGCTGGTACAGTAGTACAATTTTTCACCACAATCGGCACAGCGGACGAGACCGGAGAACATATTGGTCTTGCCTGTTCTGGCAGGTCTGCGTTTGTTCTTGCGAAGTTCCTGTACACGGGCAAAGGTTTCTTCGTCAATAATGGCTTCATGAGTGTTCTCGAAAATCTTCCATTGATCGGGAGGATTTTCGAGTTTCTTTTTGCTCCTGTACGACTGCTTGCGTGTCTTGAAGTTGACCATGTGCCCAAGGTATTCCTGCTTTTCCAGTATGCCGGTGATGGTGCGTGGTGCCCAATCGTAAGGATTGTCCGGTGTCTTTGCAGGAGCATTTCGTCCCATCTTCATCCAATGAACCGTAGGACACTCCACCTTTGCTTTCTTCAGCTTCTTAGCGATCTGAGAGGGGCCGTAGCCCTCCATGCACCATGCGAAGATCTGACGAACAACGGCTGCGGCTTCATCGTCCACAATCCAATGTTTCTTTGGATTGTCGGGGTCTTTCGTGTAGCCATAGGGCGGGTTGGTGGTCAGATACTCACCGGATTCGCCTTTCTGCTTCATGGACGCTTTGACCTTTTTGCTGCTGTCCTTGACATAGAACTCGTTGATGATATTCAAGAACGGAGTAAAGTCGTTGTCCTGCTGATTGGCGCTGTCCACACCGCTGTTTACAGCGATGAAGCGGACATTGTGTTCGGGGAAAAGCATTTCGGTGTAAAGACCAACTTCCAGATAGTTTCTGCCGATACGGCTCATATCTTTGGCAATGATGATACCAACCTTATCGTTCTCGACCAACTCAATCATTCGTTTCCAATCGGGTCTGTTGAAGTTGGCACCGGAGTAACCATCGTCCACGAAAAACTGGATGTTGCGGAAACTTTGTTCTTGTGCGTATTTTTTGAGAATCGCCTTTTGATTGACAATGCTGTTGCTCTCTCCTGTGAGTTCGTCATCACGACTCAATCTACAGTAGATCGCAGTAATTTTGTCAGACTGCCTGTTCATGTCTTGTTCCTCCTTAATCGGCGGGCAGTCTGCCAATACAGGATTGCTTGTATCCATTATATCATACCCCTGCAAACTTGTCTCCTTTGTCATTCGTCGGCCCCCTCCTTTGCCATGTGGTTGAGTAATTTACCGGAAAGACTTCTTGTGCCATCGTAGCTTCCGCCAAATCTATAAGTAGTCTGCCCGGAACGGATGGTCACGGTGATCTGCGGCAGTTCAGCCGCACAATAGTTGTGAACGACAATACTGCCGTTTTCGTTGATGGTGTAATTTCTGCTTTTCTGTTCGTTCATTTAATCGTCCTTTCTTGTTTTGGAATGGAATGGAATCGAAAGGAAAGGAATGAATCAGCGTTCCTCTTGCTTTCGATGATCTTTTTTCTGGTTGCTCTGCTCGGCATGGCATCCTTTTTCCACGCAGGCGTGAATGTGATAAATCTTCTGGTGTTCTTCACGGATAGCTTTGAATTTTGCATAGGTTTCTGCATGAGCCTTTTCAAGCGCTGTATACTCCTTGTCTAAAAGCTTTTGGTCGTGCTTGCCGTCGGGGCATGCCTCCAAGAGCTTTCGCCTTACGGCGTAGTACTGCTTCAATTCCTTTTCGTGTTCTGCCTTGTACTTCGCCTTCGCCTTATCGAACTTGATTTTCTGCAAGCCGTCCACAATCGGTTTCAGATCTCTCAGAACGGAAAGGTATTCGGGAACCTTGCGAATTTCTTTCATACGGGTGACTTCCTTATCCATGGTGACTTTCAATTCATCCACGGTGTTCTTCAAATCAGACACACGGCTTTCCAAATCCTCGATGGTGTAAATCTCATGGGCTTTGAGATAGTTTGCCATCAGGTTCAGTTCTTTCAGATTGTTGACCCTGGCTGTCTGGGAATAAGCCTTTGCGTTACGCATATCAAAATATCTCTGCAGCGGAATGATGACGGGATCGGATTGCGGCTTATCCAGCTCAGCCTTGATCTCCTTGATGGCTTCAAGGAGCGCCGACAGATTCTTACGGAGATTGCGAATAAAGGCATTGGTGGCTCTGATCCAACGATTAAACTCGCCCTTTTCAGTTTTAATTCCTTTCTTCTCCATGGCTCGGACGGTGGAGCCTTCGTGTCGTGTGGGTAGCAGCTCTACGCCTTGGCGTTCATAGCTGCGATGGTCGATGCGAACATCCAAGCCCTTTTCTTCAAACTTGGCGTTGCACATCACTGCCCATTGCTCACGCCAGAACTCCAAAGTTTCAGCAGAGCCCCAATCGGTAGTGGGAACGGCGTTGAACACATAATCACCTTTGCCATCGGGGATGCGGTTGCCGTTTTCATCAAGCACATACTCTCGTCTTTGCTTCAAACCCCATTTGCCGTTTTGCTCGATAGGACGGATTGGACAGAGGAAGTGGAAGTGCGGATTATTGATACCACCTTCTTCTCGCTCCGGTTCGTGAACGGCAAAGTCCACCACCATGCCACGGCTGACAAAATGCTCGGTGAGGAATTGTCTGGCAAGGGCGATATTTTCTTCCTGGCTAAATTCATTCTGAAAGGAAATATCGAAGCTGTAGGCAAGCTGCGCTTTCTTTCCTTTCTCTGCTTTCTCAACTGCGTTCCATAAAGTTTCCCGGTCTGCATACTCTCGTGGCGCATGGGGTGGCAGAAAGATTTCTGTATAAATCACGCCGCCCTTATTGGTGTAATCGCTGTCCTCACCGTAATAATCGCTGTGCAGTTTTTCGCCTGCCCGGTAGGCAGCGGATGCCACAACCGATTGCCCCTCGCTGCGTTTGATCTGATCTACATGGAAATGATATAAAGCGATACTTACCCCTCCTTTGCTCGTCTAACTTTTGAGTCGTGGTTGATCTTCATGCGGTGCACCAACTTCTGTATTTCTTCCTTGTGGAAGATATATTCCAGAAGCTCCATCACCTCGGTGATGTCCAGTTCCTTGATCTCCGGTGCGATACTTTCCAAAGTTCCTGCGATGGTGCAAAGTCTGTGAGTGCGGCGCTTGCGTTCGCCGTCCACAAAATACTTCTGGCGATTTTCCAGCCGAGTGATTTTGTGGGTGAGCTGTTCAATCTCCTTTTCGTTTTTCTCTTTTTCAGCTCGGAGCTTTTCAAGCTCGGGGTTAGATGTGTATTCCATAGAACCTCCTTTGAGTGTTGTTATTTTCAGCCTTGTGGGTACGGAATGATTTGAAAAATCGTTTCGTACTCATAAGGGCGCTGGGATAGCTGCATAGCAGCGCAAGGGGTGCAGCCCCTTGTTCGGAACAAAGTGACGGAAGGACAGATACAACTTCGGAGTTGTTGTCTGTCAGCCTCGCAGAGCGCACATACGAGGTGTGGAACACACCCGTATAGAAGTGCGCCCTTAGTAAACTAAGGGTTAAAATCGCTTTCGCCGTTCTACCCGAATGTCGTTCCTGCCCGGGAGTCTCACCCCAGCGTTGCTTCGCTCATGTCATCGCAAAGTCATATCCCATTCGGACGGTCATTTAGTTGTTGGATGTAGAAGAAAACAAAAAGAGCCGATTACACAGAGCACCAAGAATCGGCGGGAGCATAGCTCTCGCTTCAAAGTGATGTTCTATGTAATCGGCTCTGAAAATTCAAAGTCGGGTTCTGCTTTCTACAGCTCCTGCCAACAAAACCAAAGGCGTGGTGGAGCAGTTCGGCACTTCCGGTGTGCCGATACCGTGTCGGGTGAAACCGACTTATGGTGGAACATTGGTATTCAGTTGTTTATGTAGCGGATCACCGCTGTGCCACCATTATACAGATACATCACTTGACCGTCAAGTTTCTGAATGTCTCTCACTATATTCAGAATTTCAAAGAGCAGTTTTCAACGGGATCGAAAAAAAGATCCCTCTACTGGTTAGGATATTTAGGAGCGAATTATCAACGGTTTTTGAAAGCCTTTCTTCATATACCTCCAGAAAAAACTTTCACATTCGCACCTTGCACAGAAGAATTTACTTTCAAGTGGAGCCGGTGAGAAACGCTTTTTGTCCATAGTTGTTTTCAAATGGTAGCCGGGGAAACCAAACTTTTTATGCGTGCGTCGTTTGCAATTTTTCAAAATGTTTCTTCAAGTGGTAGCCGACGGGATTTGCGTTTTGGGGAGTGCCCACAGAAAAAATCTCTCCCAGTGGTAGCCGACGAGAAAGGCATTTTTAGAATCATTTCAAGAAAAAATTCCAAAAAAATAATTCTGCCCAAGTTGGACAGAATTTTCAAAATCAACTTCCCGACAACTTGTCGGGAAGAAAAACCCAACCTCCAACCAAGTTGGTCGGAAGTCCAAAATCCAACTTCTGCCCAACTTGGGCAGAAGTTAAAAATCACTTCGCCGTAACTTGCGGAGAAGTGAAAATTGCAACTTCGACACAGGTTGTGTCGAAGTTAAATATTCGCAAAAGAAGAAAGGCACTAACCGCATCAGTTAGTGCCTTTTGTGAATTGTGCTTACTTGTTACTGTCTTCCGCAAAAGATTCCCCAGCGTTGACCAGCCCGAAATACTTTTCAAAGAATGCTTTCAGTTTTTCAATAACTGTCTGCTTCTTTTTATCACGTGAACCACCGCCACCAAAACGGGAGACGGGCGGCATCAGACGGTCAACATCTGTGCCTGTTGTTTTGAGTACGCCATCACGAAAAGCGTTTTCAACAAACTTTCTGGTTTCTTCAGGCTTCAACTTTTCTTCTGCGATCAAGGCCTGAATATCGGTTTCACGCTGTTCTTTTACAAAACGCTGCCAATCTGCATTGACATCGGTTTTGGTGTTGATAGTAGCAATAAAGTTCTCGATCAGCTCTTTTTTCGATCTGAGCTGCAAACTCGACTTAATCGCCTTATCAATCGCAACGAGGATTTCTTTGTCTTCGCAGTTGCCGTCATGGTATTTCGCAACCAGCATCAGAATATAGTCGATGTTGACTTCAACCTGTTTGACAAGTTCCATTTCAAAGACAACATCATCCATGATGCTGTCTTTGCTTCCCGGCTTCGGCTTGATCTCATCGTACACATCGTGGTATGTACCAGTGTAGTCTTGGAAATCGATAGGAGACAAAATTTCGTTTCCGGCAAAGCGGTCAAAAGCTGACAGGATATTTCTCAGACGGAGAATATTACCGAACAGAACAATAAAATCTTTTTTATTCTGCTCGCCGATGATAGGCTGCCCCAATGGGTATTTCTGCAGTAGCTCTGCGATACGCTCTTCGTAGCCTTTCTGCTCACGTCCCTTGTCGTCAACACAGCCATAGTAATAGTCTTCGTAGGATTTCAGAAGAACAATGCCATTGGCTTCTTTGTCGCCGAATAAGGCGATGGCTTCGTTTGTCTCTTTTTCAAGATCACGGAAACAGACAATATTACCAAAGGTCTTAACGGAGTTCAGGATGCGGTTGGTTCTTGAAAACGCCTGAATCAGACCATGCATTTTCAAGTTTTTGTCTACCCAAAGGGTGTTGAGTGTCGTTGCATCAAAGCCCGTCAAGAACATATTGACCACGATAAGCAAATCAACTTCACGCTTTTTCACTTTGTCAGAGAGGTCTTTGTAATAGTCCTGGAAGCCCTTGCTGGATGTGTCAAAGTTGGTCTTGAAAGTCTTGTTGTACTCGTCAATCGCCATGTCCAGAAAATCACGAGAACTCTGGTCAAGTCCATCGGTATCAAAACTTTCATCATCCAAGATGCCATCTGCGCTATCTGCTTCGTTGGGGGCAAACGAGAAGATGGTGGCAATCGTCAGATCACGATGCTGTTCTGCAATCTGCTTTTTCAGTTCCAGATAGTATTTTTGGCAAACGGAGATGGAGCTGACTGCAAGCATGGAGTTGAAACCATTCACACGCTGACCCTTAAGACTGTAATAGGAGTTTCGCATAGTCTTTTGGTCAAAGTGTTCCAGAATGTACTTCACAACTTCGGATATACGTTCCTGAGAAGCAAGGGCTTCCTCGGTATCAATAGCAGCAACTTGCTTATCCTGTTTTCCGTCCTTTTGCTTTACCGTATTGATATAGTCAATGCGGAACGGCAAAACATTTCCGTCATTGATGGCGTCAACGATGGTGTAGGTATGGAGTTTATCACCAAATGCCTGCTCAGTAGTTTTCAGATTTGGATTTCCGCCAGTACCTGCATTGACCGAGAAAATCGGAGTGCCCGTAAAACCAAAGATGTGATAGTTTCTAAAGTATCTGTGTACTTTAACAACCTTTTCACCTTTTTTGATCTGACCGCCCACAATTCTCGTATGCATATCACCGAACTGGCTTCTATGGCATTCATCAAACACCAAAACAATATGCTTATCCCTAATGGGATGCATGGGGTTCTTCTGAATAAAGACATCCAACTTCTGAATTGTAGTTACAATAATTCGAGAAGTAGAGTCCTCAAGCTGCTTTTGCAGAATCGCTGTGCTCTTATTGCTGTTGGCAGCACCTTTTTCAAATCGGTCATACTCTTTGATGGTCTGATAGTCTAAGTCCTTGCGGTCAACAACAAAGAGTACCTTGTCAATGTACGGCAAGTTGGTAGCGAGTTGTGCCGTTTTGAAAGAGGTGAGGGTTTTACCGCTGCCCGTAGTATGCCAAATGTATCCGCCTGCTTCGATCTTTCCGGTTTTCTTGCTGTTGGAGGATGTCTCGATTCTGTTCAAGATGCGTTCTGTTGCAACGATCTGATAAGGACGCATGACAAGCAGCAATTCCTCAGATGTAAACACGCAGTACTTTGTTAGAATATTCAGCAGAGTATGCTTGGCAAAGAACGTTTTTGTAAAGTCAACAAGGTCTGCAATGACTCTGTTGTTACCATCTGCCCAATAGGAAGTGAACTCAAAACTATTGGAAGTTTTCTTGCTGTGTTTTTTGCTGCTGCCGTCATTCTCCTTGATATGGCTTGCTCTCGTGGTATTGGAATAATATTTCGTGAATGTGCCGTTGGAAATGACAAAAATCTGCACATACTCGTAAAGCCCGGAGCCTGCCCAAAAGCTGTCTCTCTGATAGCGGTTGATCTGGTTAAATGCTTCCTTGATCGCAACACCACGGCGTTTCAGCTCCACATGAACCAACGGCAGACCGTTCACAAGAATCGTCACATCATATCGGGTGTCGTGATTGCCGGCACCTTCTTCATACTGATTGATGACCTGCAAACGGTTGTTATGGATATTCTTTTTATCAATCAGATAGATGTTTTGAGTTTTGCCATCTTCGCAAGTCAGGTTCTGTACATAATCTTCCTGAATCTTACGAGTCTTTTCTACGATACCTTCGTTGGCATTGGCAATCTTAGATTTGAAGAATGTCTCCCATTCTTTGTCGGTGAAGCTGTACTGGTTAAGGCGCTCAAGCTGCTTGCGAAGGTTAAGCACGAGATCTTCTTCGTTGTGAATGGACACGTACTCATAACCTTGTTCGCCAAGCATTTTGATGAAGGCTGCCTCCAAAGCAGCTTCACTCTGATACGCATCGGAACGTTTCGCTTGCGGCTCATATTCAGTTACAACGGTACTTTCATTGGTTGAAAGCACAATGTTATATGTACTCATCGTATTATTTCCTTACCCCCATTCTGTATAGGATTTAATCTTCATGTAAGTCGGGCTGGATGTTTCCTTTATGGTTTCCACAAGCTTTAGTTCGTTTCCGCATACCTCAGCAAGCACGAAATGTCCTGCATATATGAATGTGAAGTACACATCGAATTGTGCGGCAACATCCTTACGATATTTGAATACTTCGGAGAAATCTTGTGTCAAGGCCTCGATAATATCTGCTACCACGGCAGAAAAGTCATTATTGGTTTCCGTAAAAAACTCATACGGAAAGAACATTAAAATGTGTTTTTGAGTTTCAAGTGTATCCAATAAGGCTTTGATATCAGTTTCGATTCCTTGCTTTTTCTCCTTACTGTTTCGAATTGACTTCAATTCAGCAAGATCAATTGATCTCAATGCCGCAAAGATGCGTGTTGCCTGAATAGGTTTGTACTTGGGATTATCGGCCTCTATTTTAGGACCGCAATAAGCAGTAACACCTTCTGCCATTTGATAAATTCTGCCCGAAAACAAATTTCTGGCCCGCAGCGAAGTTTCGCTGGCAATTAACTTGAAATCAAGGGAATAGTTTTCAGAAATGCAATCCCATTCACCATGAGATTCGTCCGGTGGCGCTGTATACACCAATCCGTTGGACTTGCTTTTGAAATACGCAGATGCATTGACTATTTCACGCAGATAAATTTCATAATCGCAATCTGCCATTCCGGTTATGTAGCCTTTGCAGATCAGTGCTGCAGGAAGCAATTTTGCAGTAAGTGTTTTGTCCATTTGTATTTCCTTTCTCAAGGAATCTGCTTGAAAGTTAGAAGCTTGTCTCGATAATACGCATATTGTTTTTGCCTCATTTCGATTTCTGCAGGCAAACCGGTGGAAACATTATTACATAATGCATCAAATTTTCTCACCAAATCGACAACTCGTTCTTGCTCTGTTAGGTTTGGTACGGGAATTTTTACATCAAGCAAGTCTTTTACTTTCAGATGCGGAACTGAACCTTTGGATATTTTGGGTTCGAATTGTCTTTTGGCACTTTGTGTATACAATGCGTACATCAAATAGTATGGGTTAATAACATCCACTTTGGGTTTTAGGCAAAACATGGTTTCACTTACAGCCCATGTATTGTCGTAGTTGTCTACCACGGCCATTCTTCCAACAGTTCCAGTACCCGTACTCGCAAAAAGGACGTCGTTAGTTGCCAAGCATGCTCTGCGGTTAATTAGTAAAACAACATCATCTGTAATGAGATCTGTTTTATCAGAAACATTGATCGAATTGTTATATATGTCTTTTCCTGTGATGTATGGTTTATCACCGCCTACATTCAATTTGAAGTTCTGTCGAGGATTGAGTCCAGTCTTGAGAGAAATAATTATTTCTCCAACGGCCATCCACTCGTTTGGGGGAATATCAGATACGAACAGGTAATCCGCATAATGTTCATACTGCTTTTTCCTTGCAATAAGTTCAAGTCCAAGGTTATTACCAAGAGATTCAAACTTATCGAAAATACGAACAATCTCGCGTTGGACAGATATCGGAGGGACCGGAACTTTGACTCTTTTCAAAGAATCAACTGTAAGAGATACATTTGCTCCTCCTCGCATGAGCGGAACAATAAGAGTATCCTTTTTATGATTCAAGTAATAGAACAGGAATTTTGCAGACAGCTCATCACTATTAACAGGAGTAACACCACAAAGGATATTACCGAGAGCAAACTTCCCCTCCTGATAATACAAGCTATTCAAAGACGCAACACCGTGACCTCTGGACGAAACCAACGGGATACAAACAGTTGGTTTGTCAAACTGATATGTATTGCAAGACTTGCGTTCTTCGGTTGTCACAACTAAAGGAAATTCTCCAGGTATTGCTTTCTGAATGGGCGTGTTTCCCTTTTCCAACACACAGCAATCTGCGAGTTTTTTGTACTCAACACCATTAGGGCAAAGCTCATGTATCAAGTCCTTTAATTTATTCACTTTGCTCACCCCCATTGCTAAATCCTATTGCCGCCAATGCCTTCTTGATTTCGGCATTTCGTTTAATTTCTTCCTCGTTTTTTCTAACGTTCTCAATCACGCCAACAACCAATCTGCGCAAAGGTTCATACTCTTTCAAAGCAGTTTCCTCATCAGAGTTACCGTGAGCAATTTCACTCAGCTTTTGAAAGAGTTTATAACCGTTATCTGAATAAATCGTTGGGATGATAGAGCATTGGGCATCTACGGCCTGTAACACCTGATTAAAAGGTTTGGTACGACCGTTAGGTTGATAAATATCAACGCCTGCATCATTGCCCACTTTTATTGTAATCTGTTCCAAGATAGATCTTAGATAAATAACTGAACCGGCACCAAGTCTTTCTTTGTGCGCAATTTCCGCTTTTGCCAACCACTCAGTAAATTTGTCTTCTGTTTCAACTGGCAGCTTTATGTTTGCAGGTAGCTTGAAATTCTGCTTGATCAGATAGACGTTGGGCGTTGCCGAAAAAATATCGTCTGCTCCTACCAAAAACCATGCTTGGATGCAGTGGCTGCACTCTTTGCACGCTTGATTACTATCATCATAATCCATGCACTGCAACTGGCAATCAATGCTGATCATTTTCTCACTGATTATCAGGCAATGCAGATTTTTGGGAGATACAAAAGAAACACTATCATTGCATTTGGTTGAGTAAAACGGCAAGGTGATTTTACCAATCTGAATATCAATGAAATCACCGGCAGAGATCAATTGAAGATCTTCCGATTCTTCAGGAGAAATCGTGTACTTTTCCCAATCAATGAAAGATTCGATTTCACCGTGGTTTTTACTTTTATCAGATAATCTACTGCTGAGTCTCATAAATTATCCCTCTAATTCTGCAATGATTTTTGCAATTTCTGCTCTCAGCACCTGCTCCCTTGCAACAATTTCTTCAATCTCCTTATTGAGCTTTACGATATCAATTTCTTCTCTGGTATCCTCTTGCTCAACATAGGAGCTGACAGAAAGGTTATAGTCCTGTTCCACGATTTCTTCGTAAGGAACACAGCGTGCAAAATGCTCCTTATCCGCACGAGAAACGAAAGCATCAACGATATGTGCGATATTTCCGTCAGGGCCGTCGGTTAGTTTGTTGTTGTTCGTTACCTTTACGCACTCGTTAGTAGCATCAATGAACAGGGTTCGGTTGTCAGCCTTGCTGCGCTTCAAAACCATAATACAGGTAGCGATAGTAGTTCCAAAGAACAGATTGCTCGGCAACTGGATGATACAGTCGATAAAGTTGTTGTCGATCAGATACTGGCGGATTTTCTTTTCAGCACCACCACGGTACATGATACCAGGGAAACAAACAATCGCAGCCGTGCCGTTAGTAGCAAGCCAAGACAAAGAGTGCATAATAAACGCAAGGTCAGCTTTGGACTTAGGTGCAAGTACACCGGCAGGAGAGAAGCGGGGATCGTTAATCAAAACAGGGTTATCATCGCCTTCCCATTTGATGGAGTAGGGCGGATTGGAAACGATGACTTCAAAGGGTTCATCGTCCCAATGCTGCGGATTGAGCAGAGTATCCTCATGTGCAATATCAAACTTGTCGTAGTCAATATCGTGCAGGAACATATTGATACGGCAAAGGTTATAGGTGGTGAGGTTGATCTCCTGACCATAGAAACCTTGACGAACATTCTCTTTGCCAAGGATCTTCGCTGCTTTCAAAAGAAGCGAACCAGAGCCGCAGGCGGGGTCGTAGACTTTGTTTACTTCAGTCTTTCCTACAACAGCAATGCGGGTCAACAGTTCGGAAACTTCCTGCGGGGTGAAGAATTCGCCGCCGCTCTTTCCTGCGTTGGATGCGTACATGCTCATCAGGTATTCGTAAGCATCACCAAAAGCATCAATGGAGTTGTCCTTGTAGTTGCCCAGCTTCATGTCCGCAACGCCCTCAATTAACTTGACGAGATTGGCATTACGCTTGGCAACGGTGGCACCCAGTTTATTGCTGTTGACATCAATGTAGATCGGAAGAGCGTCGTGTAGGG
>NZ_CFQZWI010000030.1:0-29408 GCF_986127675.1 Holdemania sp.
AAAAGGAAAAGTGGAATTATCGGTTTAATCAGGATCAACGCTCGTTGAGGCAAGAGAAGGGATGTCTGTTCAAGGGAGGAAAAGGGAAAAACCATGAAACTGTTTGTATCGGATCTGGATGGGACATTGTATCCGCCCAACGTCACCGACAGCGGCGCGGAAAACCGGGCGGCGATCCAGCGCTGGCGGGCGGCGGGCAATGTGTTTGCGGTAGCGACTGCACGGATTCATCAGGCCTATCCGAAAGTGTCGGCGGATCTGGGCTTTGCGGTCGATTTTCTGGGCGGCAATGGGGCCGAGTTGATTTTCAGTGATGGAACACGGATGACGCGCACCCTGAAGGCGGCGGTTTTTCTGGACGTAGCCGGCTGGCTGGCGCGGCATCATGTTGACGCGACGGTGAAAATGAATTGTCAGGGGCAATGGATCAGCAGCGACTGCCGGCATTATCCGTATGGACATCCGCACCGGCTGCGCCGTTCCCTGCTGGATTCGGTGACGCTGGCAGAAACGACCGTGGATCCGAACGCGGAGATTCTGAATCTGGGGATCATTATCCGTCCGGATCAGCGCGACGGCGTTAAACGGGCCTTGCGGGAAAAGCTGGCGGGAACCGTGGAGATCGTCAGCTCGGATTTTGATAATCTGGATCTGGTCCGGCCGGATTGTTCCAAAGCGGCCGCGCTGGGCATTCTTGCGGAGCGGATGGGTGTACCGCTGCGCGAGGTGATTGTGATCGGCGATTCGGAAAATGACGTCGGGATGTTTGATGTTGTGGAAACGAGCTACTGCATGGCGCAGGCGGAGCCGGAGGTCAGGCAAAAAGCGCGGTGGGTCGTGACGTCGGTGGCGGAAGCGCTGGCGCGCGAGAGCGGCCGGGGGTAGGAATCTATCTTTCCTGCTTAAAAACCGCTCAGCAGATTATGAAGACTTTAAAAAGAGACGGAATCACGAAAAGTGTTCTGCTTTTCTTTCTATTAGGAAAGTGCATTATTTAAGGATAGGGAACAAAGAAACCTGAGCAGAAAGCAAGATAAGACCAGCAAGCTGCGTTGATTATAAGATCAAATAATAAATAGCGAAGATATTTTACTTTTTTACCAGGTGATGTCTTATTTCATGAATATGATTAATCCAAGTTAAACCATACTATGAATATAAATTAAAGATACTATTGAAATCATGTCCTGAATATTGTATATTATTCGGGACAAAAGGAGGAATTAACTTGGCAAATAGTTATTCCAGAAAGATTCAAGAAAGGATTCGGAATGCTGCCGAAGGAACTGTTTTCATCGGCGCAGATTTTGCCGATATTGCAGATACAGAAACGGTAAGACGAAATTTAAATCGTTTGACACAGGCAGGCTTAATCCGACGAATTCTAAAGGGAGTTTATGAAAAGCCAGAATACAGCGAAATGCTGAAGGAATATGTAGCGGCAGATCCGGAAGTCGT
The DNA here is from genome assembly GCF_986127675.1 of Holdemania sp. Lineage (NCBI taxonomy): Bacteria > Bacillati > Bacillota > Erysipelotrichia > Erysipelotrichales > Erysipelotrichaceae > Holdemania > Holdemania sp. Next base: position 1,459 of record NZ_CFQZWI010000030.1, read on the forward strand.
GGCCAAAGCGCTGGCTCGGAATTATCACTGGAGCATTGCCCCGTGCGGGAATACAGCTCTGAATTTGTTGGGACTTTCTACACAGGTAACAGTGGTTTGGTCCTATATCAGCGATGGTCCTTATAAGACCTATGAATGGGATTGCACAAAGCTGGAATTTAAGCATCGAACAAACAAAGAGATTACGGGACTTTCCTATATGACGATCCTTGTAATTCAGGCATTGAAAACATTGGGGAAAGCAAACGTTACAGAGAAAACGATCCAGATACTTCGTTTTCGGTTGAGTAAAGAGGACAAAGCGGTTATGTTAACAGAGGCGGCAGAGTCCACGGATTGGGTTTATAATACAATTCGGAAGATTGCGGAGAGGGATTGAAAAAGTGATCAATGTTGCTAGATTTTCGGACAATGATAAAAGGATACTCTTCAGAAACACAGCTCATAAAATGGGGTTGAATGATACCGTTGTAGAAAAGGACTTCTGGGTTTGCTTTACACTCGATTATTTATTTCATCGGTCTCCTTGGATGGATTTTATAACATTTAAGGGGGGGACCAGCCTTTCAAAAGCCTTCAACCTGATCAACCGGTTTTCGGAAGATATTGATCTGATCCTGGACTGGCGGATATTAGGATATGGCAAAGACGAGCCTTGGGAACAGCGTTCAAACACAAAGCAGGATGCATTTAACAAAGAGGCCAACATCAGGGCAGAGATTTTTTTAAATGAAATTTTCTGCCTGGCAATCAGGAAGGATTTATCACAAGAGCTTGGCTGTGAAGTAAACATTAAAATGGACGAAAAAGAAAAGCAGACAGTCATTTTTTCTTATCCGAAACTGTTTACCAATACCGGAATCCTGCAGGTGATTCGTTTGGAAATTGGAGCCTTGGCGGCATGGACGCCAGCGATGACAGCCGAGATAACACCCTATGCCGCGAAGTATTATCCGGATATTTTTCGCCAGAAAAGCACCTCCATTTTGACTGTGGCTCCAGAACGGACATTTTGGGAAAAGGCTACAATCTTACATCATGAGGCGAACAGGCCGGAACATTTGGAAATGCCCCAGCGCTATTCCCGACATTATTATGACGTATATCGAATGGCTGATTCCCCAGTAAAGGAATCTGCCTTTTCGCAGCTTGATCTTCTGAAGAAGGTTGTGAACTTCAAAATGAAGTTTTATCCGCGGGCTTGGGCAAAGTATCCGGAAGCTGTGCCAGGGACGTTAAAGCTTATACCAGCGGAGTATCGTTTTGCAGCTTTGAAGGCAGACTACGAGGCTATGAAAGATATGCTTTTCGGAGATGTTCCTAAGTTTGAGACAGTAATCGCTGGAGTCCGGGAATTGGAAACAGAAATCAACATGCTCAAATAAGCATAATTCGGTGAGGATTTTGTGTTTTTAGATTATTTCCATCGTCCTGTGATGGCAACGGAAGAACGGGAAGAACGCTTTAAAACTATTATTTAAAGATCAAGGATCTGCCTCCGCTGATCCTTGATGACGAAGATCGGAATGTTTATTATGAAGCGCTGCAAGCGTATGACGAACAGGAAGATGCGGAAGCCATGCGGACGTTTATTGAATTTTCGTTGATCAAAGCATGGAAAAAAATGCATGAAAGAAAGCGCCTGAGAAATCAGTTGCCGGATCATAAACGCTGAAGACTGGAAACAGTCTTTTTTGTTGTTATTTCTTGAGCATCATAGAAAATTGAATCAAATTGAGAGAGTGGAGGGGAATGAGGGTGAGAATTTCATTCGATCTGACTGCAGGGGCTTTTCTTCAATATTGAGAGACGTTAAAGTAAAAGCAGGAAGGGAACGTGATCGGAATGGAACCTGTTTTAATGGAAGATCTTGAACGTTACTGCTTTTTATCAAAACTGACCGGAAATCACAATACGGATCATCCGGTATTTGTCTGCGTTGTCGGGCGGATGGATAAGGAAGCAAATCGCTATCGCTATACATTGAAAATGAATAAAAATGGAGAGTGGCGGACTGTCTGCGAGTTGGATAAGCCAGGCGTCCTGTTGTTTCTCGATGCGGATACACTGTTGTTAAGCGGGGTGAAATCCACGGATGTCCCAGCTCAGCCGAATTCTGCCCAAACCCGGTTTTCCACATTCTTGTGTTCGACGGAGGAATGGAAAGAAACGTTTGCGCTGCCGCTGAAGACGGCGGATGTGCAGCGATTAACAAAAACCCAGCTGCTGATCAAAGCGGAAATTCAGCTGGAAGCCGCCGATGCTTATGCTTTTGATCCGGAACAGGCTGAGGCCTGGCAAAAAACACAGCACGAAAACGCCGATTATACCGTGCTGGAAGAATTGCCGTGGTGCGCGGATGGCCGCGGCGTTATTCAGGGAAAACGGATGCGGTTGTTTGTTTACGACACATTAACCACAGAATTATTCCCGCTGACCGATCCGCGGATGAACTGCGGCAGCGTTTCCACTTGTCCTGAGTTGGGGAAAGCTTTGTTTACCGGGATGACCTACGAACGGAAGGCATCCCAACGCGAAGGCTTGTATTGCTTCGACGCTCAAACGGGAAGTATGACGACGCTGATTGAAGAAGGGGTTTACCGGCGGATCAAAGAGCCGCGTTTTGTCAGCGGAACGATCGTGTTCGCAGCGACCGATGGACTGCGATATGGCAAGAATGAATCGCTGAACTTCTACACACTGAACCCGGATACCAGCGCTGTGACGCTGTTGGCAAAGCTGGATGATCCGCTGGGCAGTTCGATTGGTTCCGACTGCCGGTTAAGCAGCGGCAGCGCGGTAAAAACGGACGGGACTTCGCTATACTTTACGATGACTCAAGACTGGACGACGCCTTTATTCCAGCTTGATCTGAAAGGAAATCTCAGACGCGTGCTGGATTTCAACGGTTCTATTGACGATTTTGACGTGACGGGACAAACCGTGCGGTTTATCGGACAGTTAGCCAATCGGCTTCAGGAAATCGAACAGGCACAACTGCCGCAGGGCAAGCTGACTTCGCTGACGGACTGGAACGCGGAGGCACTGGCGGATCGCGATGTCATCCAGCCGCGGTATCTGTCATTTCATTCTGGCGGAAGGCAGATCGACGGCTGGGTTCTGACGCCATGGCATTATGATCCAAGCCAACGATACCCGGCGGTATTGGAAATCCACGGCGGACCGAATACCGCTTATGGTGAAGTTTTCCACCACGAGATGCAGATGCTGGCAGGCAAGGGATATTTCGTTCTTTTCTGCAATCCGGTCGGCTCCGTTGGCCGTGGGGACGCGTTTGCGGATATCCGCGGACGGTATGGCTGCGAGGATTATCAAAATTTGATGGATTTTCTCGATGAAGCCATTCAGGCCTATCCGGCGATCGATCCAAAACGAATCGCGGTGAGCGGGGGCAGCTACGGCGGGTTTATGGTCAACTGGATGATCGGCCATACACATCGCTTTGCCTGCGCAATCAGTCAGCGCTCCATCGCCAATTTTATGACGATCTACGGTCTCAGCGACTTCGGCTATTATTTCGTGCGCGATCAGCTGAGCGCGGATCCGCTGAATGAACAGGATCAGGCCAGGCTGTGGCGCCATTCGCCGCTGCGCTATGCCGGACAGGTCAAGACGCCGACGCTGTTTCTGCATTCGGAAGACGATCATCGCTGCTCGATCAGCGAGGGCTTACAGATGTTTACCGCTTTAAGCGATCGCGGCGTACCGACCCGGATGGTGTGCTTCAAGGGCGAACATCATGAGCTGAGCCGCAGCGGCAAGCCGCTGCACCGTCTGCGCCGCCTCGCGGAAATCCAGCGTTGGCTTGACCGCTATTGTCCAGCCGACGCGCCCTCGCAATCGGTATTTCCGGGGGAAGAAGGACGCTAATCCCCTTCCTTTTTTCCTTGCTGAAAAGAAAGGAAAATCCCGTCGAATCCGGTCCGAAATAAGATTGACACCTCTGACGAAATCGCTTACAATAAAAACGAAGTTGGATTGTTATTGTTTTATAAAACAAGCAAAACCAATTTGCAGGGCTTTTGTTCTGCAGATTGGTTTTTTTGCTTTTCAGGGTGGTTGTCCATAAAATTACAGTTCAGCTTGCAGGACATGGAAAGAGAGGAATTCCTTATGAAAGTCTTGATCGGCCAGTTTGTTACGGAATCCAACGCCAACATTCCCCATCAGTGTGAAATCACGGATTATGACATCGCCTTCGGCGAAGAATGTATCCAGAAGATGCAGATCCGTCCGGTTTTTGAGAAGCACGGGATCGAGCTGATTCCTTCGATTTACGCCAATGCCGGAGCGGCGGGCGTCGTCAGTCAACGCGCGTTCGCTTATATTGAAAGCTGCTTTCTGAAGGCAGTGCGGGAACATCTCCATGAGATCGACGGAATTTATTTCATGCTTCATGGCGCGAGCGAGGTCGCGGAGCTGGAAGGCGGATCCGGCGATCATCACATTCTTCAGGAAGTCCGCAAGCTGGTCGGCCCTTATGTTCCGATCGCGGTGGCCTGTGATCCGCATGGCAATCTGAAACAGGACTATGTCGAATCGATTCAGATTCTGCGCAGCTATCGGCAGTCACCGCATACGGATAAGGAAGAAACCTATGAAAAGGTGACGAGCTTGTTATGCGAGCTGCTGAAGCACCGCCAGGCAATCCATGCCGTGTACCGCAAGCTTCCGTTAATTCTGGGTGGGGAACAAAGCGTTTCCGCAGACGAACCGGTGCGCTCAATCAACCGGTATATGGATGAACTGGAACAGGATCCGCGGATTCAGAGCTGTTCCTGGCACGTCGGCTATATCCGCCATGACTGCGATGTCGCCGGCTGCGGCATCGTCGTGGTGCCGGCCCGGACTGAGGATCAGGCCTACGCGGAAACGATCGCCGATCAGTTGGCGGCGTATGTCTGGGACCGCCGCCATGAATTCCATTACACCGGCCTGACCGCAAAGCCCGAGGAAGCACTGGCGATGACGCTGGCGTTTGAGGGCAGCCCGGCGGTGATCACCGATTCCGGAGATAATACGACCTCCGGCGCAACCGGCTGGAACACGTTTGTGCTGCGTCAGGTGTTAGCGGTGGAAGCACTGAAAAAAAGCTTCCTGTTCGCGCCGATCTGCGATCCGAAGACCGCGGACCAGCTGAAAACCTGTCAGCCGGGCGAAACAGTCCGGATTGATCTGGGCGTGGGCTACGACGCGCTTTCAGAAAGCGTCCCGCTGGACGTCGTCGTGAAAAGTCATGGTGAAATCGCGCGTTTTGTCGGCGAGGAACTGATCAAAGTCTTCGGCAGCTGCACGCTGGTAAGCGTCAAAGACCGGCCGATTGACATCCTTATCTCAAACACAAGCCAGCCGATCATCGTCAATCCGCAGCTGCGCCACCTCGGCATCGAATGGACGGATTACGACGTCACGGTCGTGAAGCAAGGCTATATCTTCCCGGATTTTAAAGCGCAGGCCCAATTCTACGTCATGTCGCTGACCGACGGTGCTACCCCGCAGGACACCGCTTCGATTCCCTTCAAGCGGATCATGCGGCCGATGTACCCGATCGATCAGATTTAAAGCCAGTAAGTTCAAATCAATGTGTGCCAAGGAGGAAATCAAGATGAAAGTTATGGTAGGCTTATTTACAACCGAATCCAACGCCAATGTGCCGGGGAAAAACGAGATCGGCAGCTACGATCTCGGCTTCGGCGACGACTGTGTCCGCAAGCTGCGGGTCGGCGAGGTATTCCAGGCCGCCGGGATCGACGTGATTCCGTCCGTGTATGCCAGCGCCGGGGCGTCCGGGGTGATCACGCGCGAAACCTTCGATTACATCGAATCGCTGTTTGTCCGCACGGTCAAAGAACATCTCCATGAGATCGACGGCATCTATCTGCATCTGCACGGCGCCAGTGAGGTGGAGGGGCTGGGCTCCGGGGATCATCACATCCTGGCCGCGATCCGCAAGCTGACCGGCCCGTATCTGCCGATCGCCGTAGCCTGCGATCCGCATGGCAACCTGTGCCAGGAATATGTGGACAACTGCACGATTCTGCGCAGCTACCGCGAATCTCCGCACACCGACGCGGATGAAACCAAACGTCAGGTCGCGCAGATGTTATGCGATCTGTTGAAGCACCGTCAGAACATTCATGCGATTTACCGCAAGCTGCCGTTAATCCTCGGCGGGGAACAGAGCGTGTCGACGGATGAGCCGGTTCGCTCGATCAATCAGTTTATGAATGAGCTGGAACAAGATCCGCGGATCTTGAGCTGTTCCTGGCATGTCGGCTATATCCGTCACGACAGCGACGTCGCCGGGTGCGGCATCGTCGTCGTCCCCGCCACGGAAAAAGACAGCGCCTACGCGGAAACGGTTGCGGATCAGCTGGCTGCCTATGTCTGGGACCGCCGGCATGAATTTCACTACACCGGCCTGACCGCGAAACCGGAAAAAGCGCTGGAAATGGCGCTGGCCTTTGAAGGGAAACCGGTATTTATCACCGATTCCGGGGATAACGTCACCTCCGGCGCGACCGGCTGGAATACGTTTATTTTACGTCAGGTGCTGGCCGTTCCGCAGCTGACCAAGCGTTTCCTGTTTTCCAATATCTGTGATCCGGATACCTGGCAGCTTCTCGATTCGCTGCCGTCTGGGACAGAAACTCAGATCACGCTGGGGGTTGGCGCCGACGCGAATTCCGCACCGGTTACGCTCGATGTGATCGTGCGAAGCAAGGGCAGTCTGCGCGGATATCTGATGCATGATCACGATGCGCATTACGGGGACGCCGTCGTCGTGTCCGTTAAGGGTCTGCCGATCGAGATCAGCGTGGCGTCCACGCGCCAGACGATGTGTGAGAAACATCAGTTTGATGCGCTGGGGATAAATTGGGATGATTACGACGTAATCGTCGTCAAGCAGGGCTATATCTTCCCGGATCTCAAAGCGAAGGGCCAGCTGTGCATCATGTCGCTGACCGGCGGTGCGACGCCGCAGGATACCGCCTCAATTCCGTTCAAGCGGATTCAGCGGCCGATGTTCCCGATCGACGAGATTTAGAGGACAGAGTTCATGAAGGTTTTAATCGGTTTCTTTACCACCGAGTCCAACGCGAATATCCGGCAGAAAGCGACGCTGGCGGATTATGATCTGGCATGGGGGGAAGACTGCCTGCGAAAAAACAAAGTCAGCGACGTTTTCAGCCAGGCCGGGATTGAGATGATTCCCGCGCTGTATGCCAATGCGGCCGGGGCCGGTGTGATCGAAAGAAAGGCGTTTGAGTATATTGAAAATAATTTCTTAACGGCGGTGCGGGAGCATCTGCACGAGCTGGATGGGATTTACCTGCATCTGCACGGCGCCAGTACCGTGGAGGGGTTAGGCTCCGGCGATCATCACATTCTGAAGAAAATCCGGGAATTGACCGGGCCGTATCTGCCGATTGCCGTGGTGTGCGATCCGCATGGGAATCTCACGCAGGAATATGTCGAAGCCTGTACGATTCTGCGCAGTTATCGGGAAAGTCCGCATACCGATGCGGATGAAACGAAACGGAAGGTGGCTCAGCTGCTTTGCGATCTGTTGAAAAAACGTCAGAATATCCATGCGGTTTACCGCAAGCTGCCGTTAATTCTCGGTGGGGAACAGAGCGTGTCGGCGGATGAGCCGGTGCGTTCGATCAATCGGTATCTGGATGAGCTGGAACAGGATCTGCGGATTCTGAGCTGTTCCTGGCATGTCGGCTATCTGCGTCACGATTGTCCGGAGGCGGGATGCGGCATCGTCGTTGTTCCGGCCAGCGGAAAGGATCAGGCGTATGCAGAGACGATCGCCGATCAGCTGGCGGAGTATGTCTGGCAGCGGCGGCATGAATTCCACTATACCGGATTGACGGCAAAGCCGCAGGAAGCCTTGCGGATGGCGCTGGAATTTGATGGCAAGCCGGTGTTTCTGACCGATTCCGGAGATAATGTGACCTCGGGCGCCAGCGGCTGGAATACCCGTGTGCTGCGGCAGTTTCTCGCCGTCGGTCATTTACAGAAACGCGTCCTGTTCGCGTCGATTTGCGATCCCAATGCCGTTAACCAGCTGCAGGATCATGCGGTCGGTGAACGCGCGGTCTTTAACTTGGGCATGAACGCCGACGTCCATTCGGAAAGCGTCGCCTTGAAAGGCACGATCATCGCGAAGGGACCGTTAATGGGCAATCTGTGGAGCGGGCGTCAGCGGGTTTGGGGACAAACCGTCACCGTCCGGCTGGAAACGAAACCGATCGACGTCTTGATCGCTTCCAAAAATAACACGCTGTGCGAACAGCACCAATACGAGGCTGCGGGCGTGGATTGGGATGATTACGACGTGATCGTCGTGAAGCAGGGCTATATCTTCCCGGAATTAAAGGCGAAAGGGAAACTGTGCGTGATGTCGCTGACCGACGGCGCGACGCCGCAGGACACCGCCTCGATTCCCTTCAAGCAGATTCAACGCCCGATATTTCCGATTGATGAGATTTAAGGAGGGAAAAAGGATGAAAGTTATGATCGGCACGTTGTATGCCGAATGCAACGATCAGATTCCAACGCGGGCCCGGCTGGAAAATTTCGATCTGGCCCGGGGCGAAGCCTGTATTGATAAAATGAAGATCCGGTCTGTCTTTGAACAAGCGCAGATCACGCTCATTCCGGCGCTGTATGCCGACGGCGGATCGACCGGTGTGATCGAGCGGTCAGCTTACGATTATATTGAATCCCAGATGCTTCAGACGTTAAAAACGCATCTTCACGAACTGGACGGAATCTATTTGTTTCTGCACGGCGCCAGTGAGGTGGAAGGGATGGGGTCTGGCGAACATCGGCTGCTGAAAAAAATCCGGGAGCTGACCGGGCCGTATCTGTCGATAGCTGTCACCGCTGACCCGCACGGCAACCTGTGCCGGGACTATGTGGAACAATGCACGATTCTGCGCAGCTACCGTGAATCACCGCACACCGACGCCGACGCGACGAAACGCCGAGTCGCGCAGATGTTGTGCGATCTGTTAAAAAAACGGCAGAATATCCATGCCCTTTACCGCAAGCTGCCGTTGATCTTAGGCGGGGAACAGAGCGTGTCGACGGATGAACCGGTGCGCTCAATCAATCAGTATATGGATGAGCTGGAACAGGATCCGCGGATTTTAAGCTGTTCCTGGCATGTCGGTTATATCCGTCACGATACCGACGTCGCCGGCTGCGGCATCGTCGTGGTGCCGGCCACGGAAAGCGACAGCGCTTATGCGGAAACGATTGCGGATCAGCTGGCGGAATACGTCTGGCAAAAACGCCATGAATTCCACTACACCGGTCTGACTGCCGGTTTGGAGGAAGCGCTGGACATGGCTGTCAATTTTGAAGGCAAACCGGTGTTTATCAGCGATTCCGGGGATAATGTCACCTCCGGGGCGACCGGTTGGAACACGTTGGTATTACGCCGTGTATTGGCGCGGAAGACGCGGACAAAATCATTTCTGTTTGCGGCAATCTGCGATCCCGGAGCATTTGGGAAGCTTAACGCCCTGGCGGTGGGATCCGCCGCGGAGTTTACGCTGGGCGTCAATCATGACGCCTGCTCAGAAAGCGTGGCGCTGCGGGGAACGGTCAAAGCCAAAGGCAAGCTGATGGGCTATGCGCTGCATGACGTCAACGCGGTGTTCGGCGAATGTGTCGTTGTATCGCTGCAGGATGAGAACATCGACGTGATTGTCAGCAGCACCCGGCAGGTGCTGTGCGAGCAGCATCAGTTTGAAAACGCCGGCGTGAACTGGGACGATTACGATGTGATCGTCGTGAAGCAGGGCTATATTTTCCCAGAGTGCAAGGCGAAGGGCAGACTGTGCGTCATGGCGCTGACCCCGGGAGCGACGCCGCAGAACACCGCGATGATTCCGTTCAAGCGGATTCAGCGCCCGATGTTTCCGATCGATCAAATATAAGGAGAACAAGAAGATGGAAATTAATGCCCAACGGTTATGGAACCGGCTTCATCAGTTAGGCCAGATCGGCGTCGATCCGCAGGGCGGCGTCACACGCTGGACCTTTACCGACGCAGACACTCAGGCGAAGAACTGGCTGATCAGCGAAATGAAGGCGGCCGGGCTGGACGTGCATGAGGATCCGGTCGGCAACGTCATCGGCGTCTACAATCCCGGCGGCAGCCCGTTAGCGCCGGTGCTGTGCGGCTCCCACTTCGACACCGTGCGCAACGCCGGCATTTTCGACGGCTGTCTGGGACTGTTGGCGGGCGTGGAAGCGGCGCAGACGTTTAAGGAAAATCAAATAGACTTGAAACGGCCGCTGTGGATTATCGGCTACCGCGATGAGGAAGGCAACCGGTTCAATTCCGGGATGATCGGAAGCAAGACGGTCACCGGAAAGGCGCTGCCTGAAGATTTCCTGGTTCAGGACGCGGCGGGCATCACGCTGAAGGAGACGATGGAACGCTGCGGATATCATCCGGAAGCGTATCGTCAGGGTCAGATCGATCCGATTTATGCCAGCGTGGAGCTGCATATCGAACAAGGCAAGGTTCTGGAACAGAATCAGTGTCCGGTTGGGATCGTCGAAGGCATTCCGTATCTGCGCTTCTATGAAGTGACGCTGAGCGGATGCAGCGGCCATGCGGGCGCGACGCCGATGAACGACCGGCAGGATCCCGTGCTGGCGATGACCGAATGGATTCGTCAAATCACGGAATCGGCCCGTCAGAAGCCCTACACCGTCGCAACAGTCGGCTGCATTCAGACCTTCCCCGGCTCCACGAACGTCATCTGCGATCACGTCACCTTCACGCTGGATATCCGCAGTCTGGATGAAGCTCAGATTGAAGCCTGTCTGCGGGAGATCGAGACGTTGGAAGCCCGCCTGGAAAGCGAGGGCATTCAGGTCCGGCGCGAACTGCGGCATATTCTGTATGGCATGGATTGCGATGAACGGCTGAAGCACCAGCTGGAAACGATTGTGGAAAAGCGGGATCTGCCGGCCTTCCGGCTGATGAGCGGCGCGGGCCATGACAGTCAGAATTTCAAGGATGTCTGCCCGTGCGCGATGATTTTCGTCCGTTCGGTCAACGGCTATTCACACCGCAAGGAAGAATATACGCCGATCGAAGACTGCGCGGCGGGCGCGAATGTGCTGATGGACATGCTTTATCAGCTGGCCAACGAAGAAGATCGTGCATCGGCATCCCCGCAAACGATCCTTTGAAACGATTGCCCGGTGATCAGCGCCGGTTCGTTTCCGAACGCCCTTGATCGAAATGGAAGAAACAAGCGTCATTGAAAAAATCCAATTAACCAATCATAAATAAGGAGAGAAGTCACTATGAAAGTTTTGATGGGAACCTTCGTCACAGAATCCAACGCCAACGTCCCGGCTAAAACCCGGATCAACCATTATGACATGGCCTTTGGCGAGGACTGTCTGCGCAAGATGAACGTTGCAGACATTTACGCCGCGGCCGGCATTGAAACGATCGGCGCGATCTACGCCGACGCCGGCGGCAACGGCGTCGTCACAAAAGACGCGTTTGATTACATCGAAGGCTGTTTCGCGGACGCGGTCCAGGCGCACCTGCAGGAGATCGACGGAATTTATCTGTTTCTGCACGGCGCCAGCGAAGTCGAGGAGATCGGCTCCGGCGATCATCACATCCTGAAAACAATCCGTGAAATAACCGGCCCGTATCTGCCGATCGCCGTGGTCTGCGATCCGCACGGCAATCTGTGTCAGGAATATGTGGACAACTGTACGATTCTGCGCAGCTACCGCGAATCTCCGCATACCGATGCCCAAGCATCCAAACGCATCGTTTCGCAGATGCTGTGCGACCTGCTTCACGACCGCCAGCACATCCACGCCGTATACCGCAAGCTGCCGCTGATCCTGGGGGGCGAACAGAGCGTATCGGCGGATGAACCGGTGCGTTCAATCAACCGCTACATGGACGAGCTGGAACATGATCCGCGGATCCGCAGCGTGTCCTGGCATGTCGGCTACATCCGGCATGACTGCGACGTGGCCGGCTGCGGGATTGTCGTCGTGCCTCAGAACACCGCCGATCAGGCCTATGCGGAAACCATCGCCGATCAGCTGGCAGAAACTGTCTGGAACAAGCGCCATGAATTCCATTATACGGGATTGACCGCCCATCCGGACGAAGCGTTGAAAATGGCGCTGGACTGCGCGGAAAAACCAGTGTTCATCACGGATTCCGGCGATAACGTCACCTCCGGCGCAACCGGCTGGAACACGTTCGTTCTGCGTCAGGTCTTAGCGGTAAAGGAGCTGAACAAACGCTTCCTGTTTGCGACGATCTGCGATCCGGACGCCTATGAAACGTTGGCAAAGCTGCCGGACGGCACGGAAACAAGCTTGAAACTGGGCGTGGGTTATGACGAATACTCCGCCCCGGTGACCCTGGAAGTCGTCGTGAAGTCAAAGGGCGAGCTGCGCGGCTTCATGTACCGCGATCATAACCGGGCTTACGGCTACTGCGTCACGGTCAGCGTGAAGGGCCTGCCTGTCGAGATCATGGTTGCCAGCAATCGTCAGGCGATGGTGGAAATTCACCAGTTTACCGATGCCGGTATTGCGTTGGACGACTACGATGTGATCGTCGTCAAGCAAGGCTATATCTTCCCGGAACTCAAGGCTGCGGGCAAGCTGTGCGTGATGTCGCTGACCGGCGGCGCGACGCCGCAGGACACCGCGTCGATTCCGTTTAAACGAATTATGCGGCCGATGTTTCCGATCGATGAAATGTGAGGTGAAGATCATGAAAATAATCGCGGCTAAATTTACCCTGGAAGCTAACGAACACGTCCCGATGTTCTGCGATCTGGAAAACACCGCCCTGAGCTTTGGCAAAGAGGCGCTGTCGCACATGCAGCTGGGTGATGTCTTTGACCGTCCGGACATCGAACTGATCCCGGTTCTCTGCGCCGACGCCGGCTGCAGCGGCGTGATGCGCAAGGGTTGTTTCAATTATCTCGAACAGCGGATTCTCAATACCGTCCGTGAACATTTGCCAGAGCTGGATGGGATCTATCTGCATCTGCACGGCGCGAGCTTCGTGGAGGAAATCGGCAGCGGCGAGCAGCATTTAGTGCGGGAAATCCGCAAGCTGACCGGGCCGTATCTGCCGCTCGCGATCGCCTGCGACCCGCACGGCAATCTGACGCGGGACTATGTGGAAAACACGACGTTTATCCGCTCTTACCGGGAAGCGCCGCACACCGATATCTCGGCGACGGTGCAGCGCACCGCCCGCACGCTGATCGAGCAGATTGAACATCCGAAGAACGCCCGGCCGGTGTACCGCAAGCTGCCGTTGATTCTGGGTGGGGAACAGAGCGTTTCGCTTGATGAACCGGTGCGCACCATCAACCAATTCATGGATCAGCTGGAACAGGATCCGCGGATCTTAAGCTGTTCGTGGCACGTCGGTTATCTGCGTCACGACTGCCCGGAGGCCGGCTGCGGGATCGTCGTGATTCCTCAGACAGAAGCCGATCAGGCATATGCCGAAACGATCGCCGATCAGCTGGCGGAATTCGTCTGGAACAAACGCCATGAATTCCACTACACCGGCACCACCGCGGCCCCGGACGAAGCGCTGGCGATGGCTCTGGCCTTTGACGGCAAGCCGGTCTTCATTACGGATTCCGGCGATAACGTTACCTCCGGCGCAATGGGCGCGAACACGTTCATTTTAAGACAGGTGCTGACTCTGCCGGCGTTGTCCAAGCGCATTCTGTTCGCCGCGATCAACGATCCAGCCGCTTGCCACCGGTTGATGGCCTGTGCGGAGAACGAACAGGTTTCGCTGCGTTTGGGGATGGGACTGGATGCATACAGCGAACCGGTCGATCTCGATGTCGTTGTGCTGCATCATGGCCGCCAGGCGGGAACGGCGATGTATGGTGAGGAAGGCGATTACGGACCGATCGTTACCGTGCGGCTGCCGGGGACACCGATTGATATCGCGGTCACCGACAACAATCATTCGTTTGTCGAAATCCGTCAGCTGACCGCCTGCGGCATTAACGTGGAAGACTATGATATTTTCGTCGTCAAGCAAGGCTACATCCATCCGGAGCTGAAGGCTCTGGGCAAGCTGTGCGTCATGTCGCTGACCGGCGGGGCGACGCCGCAGGATACCCGGCTTATTCCGTTTAAACAAATCCTGCGCCCGATGTTTCCGATCGATGAAATTTAACGCTGTTCAGGTGCGGTTCATCGCCCGGCAATCCCGGAGCTTTACTGCCCTTGCTGGTCTGTGTGGGGGAAGAACGGGATGCCGCCCATGAACCCAAACGGACAATTCCCCGCGGATTTTCTGTGGTCCGCTTCCACCAGCGCCTGGCAGTTTGAAGGCGGCGCGCTGGATGAGGGCAAAGGCCCGTCCGTTCAGGATATCCGGCCGGGTCAAGGGGAAATCCTGCGGACCGCCTCCGATCATCTGCATCATCTGGAGGAAGACGTCGCACTGTTGAAAGCAATGGGATTAAAGGCTTATCGCTTTTCGATTTCGTGGTCCCGCGTGCTGCCGCAGGGGCGCGGTCAAGTCAACGCGCAGGGATTGGCGTTTTATACCCGTTTGATCAAGCTGTTGAAGGAAAATCAGATAGAACCGATCGTCACGCTTTATCATGATGATCTGCCCTGGGCGCTGGCCAGGCAGGGCGGCTGGGCATGCCGGGAAACGATCGACGCCTTTGAGGACTATTGCGGGCTGATGTTCGATCACTTCGCCGGGCAAGTCCTGTACTGGCAGCCGATTTGCGAACAAAACCTGTTGACGATCGACCGGCTGCTTTCGCCCTCTGGTTCACTGGCGCAGGCGTTTCAGGAAAATCATCATCGGACGCTGGCGCAGGCCCGCGTCTTCCGGCGGTTTCATCAACGCGGATATCCGGGCTGGATCGGTCCGGCGCTGAACCTGGTGAAGGTTTACCCGCTGACGCCGGCCCCCGAGGATGTGGAAGCCGCAATGAACATGGAATTGATCCGGAACTGGCTGGATCTCGATCTGGCTGTGAGCGGCCGCTATTCCGCCCCGGCCGCGGCGCTGTTAACCCGGCTGGGCGCGATGCCGAAGCTGGAGCCTGGGGATGCGGAAACTTTAAAAAGCGGGTTGGCGACGATGGTTTCGTTCAGCAGCTATACCTCGGTCACCGTCAAAAAAGGCGCGGCCACAAGCTTTGCGGATCCGACCGGGATGAAATATGGCTTCAATCTGCCCGGAATCTTTGAAATTGTTAAAAATCCAAAGCTGGGAACGAGCGGTTTCGACTGGGAAGTCGATCCGGCGGGAACCCGTCTGATTCTGGAAGACGTGGCTCAGCGTACAGAGCTTCCGCTGTTCATCATCGAACGCGGCCTGGGATTGAAGGAAACCCCGGATACCCGGGGCGAGATCCGGGATGACCGGCGAATTGCGTATCTGCGGAAACAGATCGAGCAGGCGCGGCTGGCGCTGGCGCACGGCGTACCGCTGATCGGATACTGCACCTGGAGCGCGTTTGATCTGGCCAGTACGCAGAACGGCTATCAGAAACGATACGGTCTGATCTACGTCGACCGGGAGGATGACGATCCCAAAGACTGCCGGCGGATTCCCAAGCTGAGCTATGCCTGGTTTCAAAAAGTCATTGCCAGCAGCGGGCAGGATCTGGAACTGACGGAAAAGTCCAGCAGCGAATTCGAATAGATTAAAAATCAGAGAACGGAGGATAGGAAATGAAGGAAAAATTTTTATGGGGCAGCGCGACTGCCGCTTATCAATGCGAAGGCGCCTGGGATGCGGAAGGCAAAGGCCCGAGCATCTGGGATCAATTCTGCCACAGCGAGAAGAACACGACCGGGATTACCGGCGATGTATCCTGCGACTTCTATCATCATTATCAGGAAGATATCCGGATGATGGCTGAAGGCGGTCAGAACACATACCGTTTTTCCATCAGCTGGTCGCGGATCGTGCCGAAGGCGGACCGTGTGATCAACGAAAAAGGCTTTGAATTCTATGACAAGGTTCTGACGGAATGTGAAAAATACGGGATTGTACCGAATGTGACCTTAGTCCATTATGACCTGCCGGATTATGTCGGCGATCAGGGGGGCTGGTGCTGGCCGGGCATTTCCGATGAATTTGTCTATTACGCTGCGGCGGTGTTCCGTCATTTCGGCGACCGGATTCCGCTGTATGTCACGATTAATGAACCGACGCACAACGCTTCGTGCTGTTACATGGTCGGCAATTATCCGCCGAACGAACAGGTCAATATGCAGCATTTCTGCGAGTGTGCCTACAACATGATTCTGTGCAACGCCAAGGCGATCCGCGAATTCCGCAAGCTGAAGCTGAACGCCAAAATAGGGCTGGTGCACGCTTCCTGCAGCGCTGAATCCGTGCTGGATACGCCGGCGCATCGCGAGGCAGTCGAAAACGGTGATCTGTTTACCAACGACTGGGTGCTGGATCCGGCGATCAAGGGCGAAATCCCGCAGAAGCTCATTGACAAGGTGAAAGCTTCCGGCATCGATCTGTCCTTTATGAAAGCGGAAGATCAGGCGCTGATCCGGGAAAACACGATTGATTTCCTCGGTCAGAACGCGTACAGCCGGCTGCTGGTCAAGCCGTATGTATCGGGAGAAACCTGTGCGACCGTTAACAACGCCGGGAACAATGACGGTTCCGGCAAAGCGGCGAAGGAAGGCAAGACCGTTAAGGGCTGGTTCGAGTCCGATACCGATCCGCGGGTTCCGCTGAATCCATGGGGACGGGAAATCTATCCGCAGTGCATCTACAACACCTTGATCAAGCGAAAGCAGAAATATGGCGATATTCCGATCTATATTACGGAAAACGGTCACGGAGCCTATGACGTTGCGGATGAAAACGGCTGGGTTGAAGATGATGACCGGATCCAGTTCCTTCACGATTTTCTGGAACAGATCCTGAAGGCCAAAGCCGAGGGCGTGAACGTCATGGGCTATTATGTCTGGTCGACGATGGATCTTTACAGCTGGATCAATGGCTATAAGAAGCGCTATGGTCTGGTGCGTGTGGATTATGAGAAGGGGCTGAAGCGGATTCCGAAGAAAAGCTATTACTGGTATAAACAGTTCATCGAGGAGCATCAGGATCTGTAATAAGCCAACGGAAAGCCGGTGGGCATGAAAAACAATTCATGAACCGATAGCTAAATCCAGCTTGTGCTGAATGGAAAAGAAAAAACAGGAGGTGAAACGATGCAGAAATCTGAATTTTTATGGGGCAGCGCGACAGCGTCTTATCAATGCGAGGGCGCGTGGAATCTGGACGGCAAGGGCGTTGGCGAATGGGATGTGTTTTCCCATGAAAGCCCGCTCAACATCAACGGCGCGACGGGCGATGTGTCCTGCGACTTTTATCATCATTATCAGGAAGATATTCAAATGTTAAAGGCCGGAGGACAGAACTCTTACCGCTTTTCCCTGTCGTGGTGCCGGATTCTGCCGGAAGGCCGGGGCCGGATCAATGAGGAAGGGATTGCGTTTTACAACCGGGTGATCGACTGCTGCCTGGAAAACGGCGTGGTTCCCAATGTGACGTTGTTCCACTACGATCTGCCGCAGGCGCTGGCTGCGCAGGGCGGCTGGGCGAACCGGGAAATCGTCGAGGCGTTTGCCGAATATGCCGAGGTGTGTTTCAAGGCGTTCGGCGACCGGGTCAAGCTGTGGGTGACGATCAACGAACCGAAATATTACGCTTATTGCAGCAATATCGTAGGCAATTATCCGCCGAACCACAAGCTGGATTTTGACCGTTATTTTAAGACGCTTTATCATGAAGCGCTGGCGAGCGCGAAAGCCGTCGCGGTTTACCGGAAGTTACATCAGGACGGGCGGATCGGGATTGTGCATGACAGCAGCAACGTCGAGGTCGCGCCGCAGACGAAGGATCCCCAGCGGATCCGGATGATCGCCGATCTGTTTTACAACAAGCTGATTCTGGACTGTGCGATCAAGGGCGAGCTGCCGGGCACATTGCTTCCATGGCTGAATGAAAACGGGATCGACACTTCCTATGTGCGGTTTGAGGATGCATTGACCTTGGCGGAAGGAAAAGTCGATTTCCTGGGGCTGAATGTCTACAATCGATTCTATATTACAGACTATAGCGAAGGGGAAACTGAAGTTTTCCACAATAACCGCGGTGCGGGATCGGCGGCGAAGGAAGGCATCCGGATTAAGGATTGGTATGAAACAACGATCGATCCCTCGACGAAGCGTAATCTGTGGGGGCGCGAAATTTATCCGCGCTGCATGTTGAACACCTTGCGGGAAATTCGCGAACGGTATGGCGACATTGATGTCTACATCACGGAAAACGGTCACGGCTGTTATGAAACGCCGGATGAAAACGGCGTCGTGCAGGACGATGAGCGGATTGAGATGATGCAGGGCTATATTGATTTTATGTTCCGCGCAATGGAGGAAGGTTGTCCAGTCCGGGGGTATTATGCCTGGTCGACGATGGATTTGTACAGCTGGGTGAACGGCTATGAGAAACGGTATGGGCTGGTGCGCGTCGACTTTGAGGACAACTGCCGGCGGATTCCGAAGAAAAGCTATGGCTGGTATAAGCAGCTGATCGAAGATTTTCAAAAATAATTATTTCCTAATTGCAGCCGGAGTTGACGACAGCTCGATGCAATCGTGTTGAAAAGCACAGGGCCTCCCTTCCTGTGCTTTTTTCTGTTTTCATTTCTGATAATCGTTTGCGTGAATAATCAAAAAGTCGGCGGCACAGGACAGAAAGACATCCTGAAATATTGACAAATCCGATATTTAAAAAGAAAGGGCAGAACAGAAGCGGGTTAATTCTTATTTAATGTTGTGAGCAATCGTGACCTCCATTCATAATTTGATCCCCATGTTGTTCAAGTTTTCAACAGAGAATCCACAGCTGCCCTCCTTTTTAATAGAGATGCCTTGACAGCGGGATGTCAGGAATGAATTGACTGAGGAAGGCGAGGGGAAAGTAAATTCTGTGATCAAGATTGTATTCTGGTCAGTTTTCAATCGCTAAGCGTGCGGTGTTTTTCAACGTTCAGATTGAGGTCAACAAGAAATTTCGTTACTGCTTTTTAAGCAAATTTTAATTGAGCTTCGATTGGCTGTTATTTGTTTATAGATATAAAGAAGAAAATGGAACGATCTTTCATAGTTTATGGATTAAAAACAGTAGTCCTTTACTAAATCATGATTTACTCAATCTGGATTTGATAAAGGAACATTTCACTCATTCTCCCGCTGTTTCAGGGATAGACTTATAAAGCCATTTCCGTTTAACCGCTCTGTCCCCGGATCGGTAAAAAGTTGAGAAAATTCAGGAGTTTCCGATGGGAACAGGGTTGTAAGATCATGAAATTCCGATATAATGAATCTGGAAAAAGAAATCAGGTGAAATTATGGAAACACAGCGTTTAACTAAGAAGGACAGCGCTCAAATTGTAGAAATTTTAAACCGCGGCGGCGTCGTGGCTTTCCCAACCGATACCGTTTACGGATTGGCCGTTCGTTATGACCTGAAAGAAGCAATCCTGAAAATGAAGGAAGCGAAACAAAGACCGGAAACCAAGCCGTTTCCGATGATGGTTTCGTCGAAAGCCCAGATTGAACGGGTTGCCGTTACCGACGCGCGGTCGCAGAAATTGATCGACCACTGGATGCCTGGGGCCTTGACGCTGGTGTTTAAGAAAAGACCGGAAGTTGACGAATTGGTGACCAATGGATTCCCGACGATTGGAATCCGGATGCCGGATGATGAGTTTGTTTTGGAAATCATCAATCGCGTCGGTGTTCCCCTGTTAGTGCCGAGCGCCAATTTAAGCGGACAACCGTCGTGTACAACGTCGGAAGAAGTGCTGAAGCAGCTGGATGGCCGGATTGACGCGGTCGTTCTGGGCGAAAGCGGCGCGAGTACGGCCAGCACGGTCTGCGATACGACCGGCGATGAGCTGAAAATCTTACGGCAGGGACCAATTAAGCTGGAAGATCTGAAAGCTTCAATTTAAGGATTTAACAGGCAAAAAAAATAAGAAAAGGAGCGGTGAAGATGAAAATTGCAATGGCTTGTGATCATGGCGCTTATAAGAATAAGGAAGCGCTGAAAGCAAAATTGATTCAGGAAGGTTACGAGGTTGAAGATTTCGGATGTTTCAGCGAGGAAAGCATCGACTATCCGAAAGTGGCTTATCCGTGCGCGAAAGCGGTTGCGGAGGGAAAAGCGGACCGCGGCATCGTCATGTGCGGCACAGGGATTGGCGTCAGCATCGTCGCGAATAAAGTGCCGGGCATCCGCTGCGCGCATGTGCATGATCTGGAAACCGCGAAGCTGACCCGCGAGCATAATGATTCCAATGTGCTGGCAATGGGCGGACGGATTATCAGCCAGGAGCTGATCGAACAGATTGCCGAGGTTTGGCTGACGACGCCGTTTTCCAACGAAGAGCGGCATCAGCGCCGGATTGATCAGATTGCGGAATTAGAAAAGAAAGCGTAATTTCAAGCTCAGTAAAAAACGATCGTTCATTTCTGATAAGAAAATGACAACGATCGTTTTTTTTATGATTCATATAAGTCAGACGGTTCTCATCGAAGCGCTGCTTTTTTACAATGGACCTTATTTGTTCAGCGTGTCGATCACAACCGGCAGCACCTGCTTCTTCCGCGAGATGAAGCCCGGCGCAAAACCGCCCGTCAGCACCGTCTTAAACCCTTCCTCGATGACCCAGCCTTTTTTCCCCGTATACAGGAAATGCGAGCCGGAACCTTTCGGATCCGTGAATAAGATCAACAACAGATCGTAATGATGCTGCAGATTCTGCTCTTCCAGATACGCCAGAAAATCCGGCTTGATCTGTAAATATTCGTCCGGGCAGCGGCACACAACCTGTCCGATCGCCACCTTGCTGTCCTGAATCCGGAACTCCTTGAAATCCTCATACATCAATTCCTGGAACGATTTGTTCATCAACGAATCCGATGTTCCGACCAACTCCTCGGACAAGGTCTGCCGGTCAACGCCGGAAATCTGCGCCAGCTTCTCCGCGGTGAGGCGATCGATCTCGGTTGTGGTCGGCGATTTCAAATTCATGGTATCCGAAAGCAATCCGGCTAACAAAACCCCGGCGATCTGCGCGGGAATCTCAAGCTGATGCTGCTCATAGAGATTGGCGACGATCGTGCAGGTGGAGCCGACGATCTGGTTCACAAACGAGATCGGACTCTGCGTTTCAATCCCGCCTAAACGATGATGATCGACAATCTCGATGATCTCCGCAAATTCCAGATCATGAATACTCTGTTCTTTTTCATTATGATCGACTAAAATCAGCTGTTTCTTCCGATAATTAAATAAGTGGTACCGGGAGATCGCTCCGATCACTTCCTCTTTTTCATTGACGACCGGATAGGTGCGGAAGCGCGTCTTCGCAATCCGCTGGCTGGCCCCGTCGACCGTCTCGCTGTTCCGGAATACGACCACATCCCGGGTCATGACCTCCTCAACGCTGGGACTCTGGAAAATGCTGTGCGCCACCGTGATCGCACTGAGCGGCGTATGCAGAATGGAAACCTGTTCCTGTTTCGCCATCTCCAATGTGATCGAATCCACCCAGTTCTCACCGCAGATCAAAATCAACGACGCTTTCTGGCGGATCGCCGAACGCTGTACCTCCGGGTTGTTCCCGACGATCACGATCGTGCCTGCTTCGATGTTGCTGTTCTGACCTAAAGAAGGCATCAGATGAACTTTTCCATTCGGATGAAACGGCGCTTCATGAAGCAGGGAAGCCCGCGTGGTTTTCAAAATGTTGGCTAACGGCACCCGGCTCATCAGATCCTCCAACGCCTCCTCGTCCGCCGTCCACAGATTCGTCAGATCGGAAACCGAGACAATGCCCTCCAGATGATGCTTTTTGTCCACGACAAAGATCCCTTTGTTTTTCCGGGACAGGATCGCATCAAGCGCTTCCTTCATCGTCGTGTCCTTGCTTAAAAGCATCGCTTCGTCCATGTCGATTTCCGCCAGCGTGCATTTGGCGCTCGTCAAAAGCATCGGCACCGGCAGCTGGAAACGGTCCAGGATGTATAAAGTTTCCTTGTTGACCGCGCTGAGCCGGGCCGCCACGGTGTTGAGACCCAGCTTGTTTTTCAGCGCTGAATAGGCGATCGCCGCACAAATCGAGTCGGCGTCAGGATTTTTATGACCAATCACATATACAGGTTTATCCATAGTTTATCCTCACTGACTTCATCATAGCGAAGTTTTTCTGGAAAAACAAGGTCGATTTATGACCGCTTCCCTGCAGATTGCTCAAAGTTTGCGGGCATTGGCAGTTTTCTAGCGCTGATCCGCAGTTTCCTTCGCCTGAAACTGGGACTCTGGCTGCGTTCATGAGGACAAAACAGCATTCTGAAATGAAGATCAGCCTTGTCCAGACGTTGACAAAACAGGGTGGTTTGTCCGCTTTTCCGACATATTATTTTGTTTGTCTATGTTCGCAAGGCCGGGCTTTTGCGTATAATAACACCCGAAAAGGAGGTCGTGCGAAAACTCACGAGAAAGTGAGCTGGAATCCTTTGTATTTTGATCAGGGTCAATGGTATAATAACCGTGATAACGCTAACAGAATAAGGAGAGAGCTTATGTTGAAAGTATTGAATCACCCGCTGATCACACACAAGCTGGCCCAGATGCGCAAGGTGGAAACCGGAACCAAGGATTTCCGTCAGAATCTGGATGAAATCGCCGGGTTGATGGCGTATGAAATCTGCCGCGATCTGCCGACCAGACCGGTGACGATTCAAACGCCGATCTGCGAATGCCAGACGGAAGAACTATCCAAGGAAATTGTTCTGATTCCGATCCTGCGCGCCGGGCTGGGGTTAGTCAACGGCATCACCGATCTGATTCCGACCGCCAAGGTTGGATTTATCGGTCTGTACCGCGATGAAGAAACCTTGCAGCCGCACGAATATTTTGCCAAGTTCCCCAACACGATGCCGGACGCCGTGAATATGGTGCTGGATCCGATGCTGGCGACCGGCGGATCTGCCGTTGCGGCGATCGACATGATCAAAAAACGCGGCGCCAAAACGATTAAGCTGGTCTGTCTGGTCGGCGCGCCGGAAGGCGTCAAAGCCGTTGAGGAAGCGCATCCGGACGTCGATATCTATCTGGCCGCGCTGGATGATCACTTAAATGAAAAAGGCTACATCGTTCCGGGTCTGGGCGATGCAGGCGACCGGATCTTCGGCACGCGTTAGTGAAAGGCCTTGTTCAGGCGATGACGCTGGGCTTCACTATCGTCGTTTCCATTCTGGCGCCGACGCTGGTCGGACTGGCGCTGGATCATGTCTGCGCCGTCCGCCCCTGGGGCACGGTCGGCGGAATTGTCTGCGGCGCGTTCTGCGCGTTCGGGGCTTTGTGGCAGCTGACAAAAACAAAGTAAGGAAAACGTATGCGTAAACAAGCCATTTCTATCGCGCTGGTTGTATCGGGCCTGATCGTGCTGACCGGCGTCTTCACCGATTGGCGGATTGCGTCCGGCTACGTCTTCGGCGCAATGATTTCCGCACTGCTGTACTGGCGCACGACGATGTTCTGCGATCAGGTTCTTGATCAGCAGGCAGCCGGGAAAATCGGCCTGATCGGCCATTTCCTGTTCAGCTATCTTCTGATGGCGCTGCCGTTGTTGATCGCGGCGCTGGCGCCCGAGGTGTTCAATATCTTCGCGGCGGCCGGCGGTCTGTTTCTGATGAAATTTGTTCTGATTCTTGATTCTGTTTTAGAAAGGAGGGAAAAAGATGGGTAAACCGCTGCACCTGACGATCCAATCGGATGTCTTCGTCATTCTGGGCGTCACTATCCTGTTGTGTCTGGCCGTCATCGCGCTGTCGAAGAAAATCGACAAGACCGATCCGCTGGCCAAACCGCACGGGCTGGTCCTGTTGGCAATCATGCTGGTGGAAACGCTCGATAACCAGGTGAAGGACAATGTCGGACCCCGGATCGCTAAAAATCTGTCGCCGTATGTCACGACGATTGCGATTTACATCTTTTTAAGCAATATTCTGGGCCTGTTCGGCTTCTCTTCTCCCACAGGCAATTACAGCGTCACGCTGATGCTGACGATCATCACGTGGGTGCTCGTCCAGATCGCGCAGCTCAAAGCCGGCGGCTTCAAGGCGTACATGCATTCGTTTATCGAACCGATTCCGGTCTTTCTGCCGATGAATATCTTCGGCAAATTCTCGACGTTGCTGTCGATGTCGCTGCGTCTGTTTGGCAACGTGCTGTGCGGAGGCATTATCATGTCTCTGGTTTACAGCTTTACGTCATGGTGCTCGACCGCTTTAATCAATTTTATTGTTCCCGTCGGATCGGCGATCAACTTCATCGCTCCGATTCTGACCCCGGCGCTGCATTTCTACTTTGATTTGTTCGCCGGATTTATCCAGACCCTGATCTTCATTACCCTGACGATGGTCTTTATCGGCAATGAAGTTCCGGACGAGATGAAAAAAGCATAACTATTAGGAGGAAAAAATTATGGATATCGCAAAAGGTTTAATCGCAATCGGCGCCGGTCTGGCTGTTATGACCGGTATGATGACAGGTATTGGTGAAGGTTTCGTCGCCGGCAAGGCCGTTGAGGCGATCGGCCGCAATCCGGAAGCGGAAGGCAAAATTCGTTCGACGATGATTCTGGGTATCGCGCTGTCTGAAACCTGCGCCATTTACGGTTTGTTGGTAGCGATCCTGCTGATCTTCGTCTTCTAAACCAGACACGTGTACGAAAACGATAGAGCAGGAGGGAAGATATGATTGAGATAGATGTAATCGGCCAACTGCTTCCCAATCCGATTACGATGCTGACGCAGCTGTGTTCCACGCTGGTGCTGTTTCTGGTCATTAAGAAATTTTTGTGGAAGAGCATCACCGGTATGCTGGACAGGCGCGCCGAAAAGATGCAGGAGGAGCTGACCGCCAGCGAGCAGGCCCGCCAACAGGCGCAGCAGGATCGCGAAAACGCCCGTCAGGAATTGAAGGAAGCGGTAACCCGTTCTCAGACGATGATTGAAAAGGCGACGGTGGAAGCCAAGAGCGTGCGCGAAGAAATTGTGCGCAAAGCAAAAACGGAAGCCGATGATCAAATTATCCGGGCGCGCGGCCAGATTGAGTTGGAGCGCTCGCAGATGCAGAGTGAAATCCATCGGGAAATGGTCGAAGTCGCAATGAGCGCCGCGGAGAAGCTGATCGGAGAAAAGAGCATTGAGGCCGGCGATCGTCAGGCTGTCGATCAATTTGTAAAGGAAGTAAGCGCGTATGGCCAGTCAGGTCGCTGAACGGTATGGCGAAGCGCTGTTTGAGCTGGCAAAGGAAAGCGGCGAACTGGTCCGCTGGGGACAACAGGCCCGCTGCTTAGCGGCCATCGTGGAAGAAAATCCGCAGCTGCTTGATTTTTTCAACGCGGTGAAGATCAGCGCGGAAGAAAAAAAACAGATGGTGAACACCCTGTTTGCCGGGCGGATCGACGTCATGTTCATTCATTTCCTCGATTTGCTGATCGACAAGAAACGAACGAAGCATGCCGTTGAGATTCTCCGCCAGTTTATCAGTCTGGAAAACGCCGAGCGCGGCGTGGCGGAAGGCATTGTCTATTCCGCGCGCAAATTGGCGAAGGAAGACGTGGAGCGCATCGAACAAGCGATGGCGAAGCGGCAGGGACAGAATCTGGAACTGACCAACCGGGTCGATCCGCGGTTGATTTCCGGCATGAAAGTCGTGATCGGCAACGAAGTGATCGACGGCTCCATGAAATCAAAAATTGAATCACTGAAAAGTGAACTGTTGAAGGAAAGCAGGTGAGAGAATGAGTTTAAGACCTGAAGAAATCAGTGCGCTGATCAAAGAACAGATCAAGCACTATGAAGATAAAATTCAGTCGAACGACGTCGGCTATGTCATTCGTGTCGGCGACGGCATCGCGCTGATTCAGGGATTGGACAAAGCGATGTCCTCCGAGCTGCTGCTGTTCCCGCATGATGTTTACGGCATGGTGCTGAACTTGGAAGAAGACCATGTGGGCGCAGTATTGCTGGGCGATGACACGCTGATTAAAGAGGGCGACGAAGTCAAACGCACCGGCCGGATCGTCGAGGTTCCGGTTGGGGACGGCATGCTGGGACGCGTCGTCAACGCATTAGGCCAGCCGATTGACGGCAAAGGCCCGATTGCCAGCGACAAGACCCGTCCGGTAGAACGGGTAGCGCCGGGCGTTATGACGCGGAAAAGCGTGCATCAGCCGTTGATGACCGGCTTGAAGATCATCGACTCCATGATTCCGATCGGCAAAGGCCAGCGTGAGCTGATCATCGGCGACCGTCAGACCGGCAAGACGGCGATCGCGGTCGATACGATTCTGAACCAGAAGGGACAGGACGTCTATTGTATTTATGTGGCGATCGGTCAGAAGGCCAGCACTGTCGCGCAGATTATGGAAAAACTCCGTCAGCACGACGCGATGGACTACACGACGATCGTTGCGGCGACGGCCAGTGAAATGGCGCCGCTGCAGTATCTGGCCCCGTATGCCGGCTGCGCGATCGGCGAGGAATGGATGGAACAGGGCAAAGATGTCCTGATCATCTATGACGACCTCTCCAAACACGCGGTCGCTTACCGCACCATGTCGCTGCTGTTAAGAAGACCACCGGGACGTGAAGCGTATCCGGGGGACGTTTTCTATCTGCATTCCCGTTTGTTGGAACGGGCGGCGAAGCTGAACGACGAGCTGGGCGGCGGTTCCCTGACGGCGCTGCCGATCATCGAAACCCAGGCCGGCGATATTTCGGCGTACATTCCGACCAATGTCATTTCGATTACCGACGGTCAGATTTTCTTGCAGACGGAACTGTTCAACGCCGGCGTGCGGCCGGCCGTCGACAGCGGCTTGTCCGTATCCCGTGTCGGCAGTGCGGCGCAGACCAAAGCGATGAAGCAGGTTTCCGGCTCGCTGAAGCTGGATTTGGCCCAGTATCATGAAATGCTGAGCTTCTCTCAATTCGGTTCCGACCTGGATCCGGTGACCAAGGCGACGATCGACCACGGCGCACGGCTGACTGAGCTGTTAAAGCAGGGCCAGTATTCTCCGCTGACGATGAGTCAGCAGGTCTTGTCGCTGTTTGCCGCGAAGAACGGGTATCTCAAAAATGTACCGGTTGAACAGATCAAGGGCTTCGAGGAAGGCATGCACAAGTTCTTTGCTCAGGATAAAGCCGATCTGATCGCCCGGATTGAATCGGAAAAGAAGATCGACGCCGATCTGGAAACCGCGCTGAAACAGGCGATGGACGAATATCTGCAGCAGTTTCAGCTGATCAGTGGGATGTAATCCATGGCGCAGGGAAAGCAAGCGTTAAAGGGACGCATCCGTTCCGTCAGCGCCACCCGGAAAATCACCAGCGCGATGGAACTGATCGCCAACGCCAAGCTGCAGAAACAGCGTGTGCAGATGGAAAAGAACCGGGAATACGCGGATACACTGCGCCAGATCGTCAGTCAGATTCTGGCGAACAACCCGGAAAGCGAATGCGTTTATTTAAAGAAAAATCAATCGCCGCGCACGCTGACGTTCATGTTCACCTCGGACATGGGCTTGTGCGGGGCATACAACGCCAACCTGCTGCGGATGGCCGGCGAAGTTCTGGATCCGCAGGATCCAATGATCGTGATTGGAACCAAAGGCACAAGCACGCTGCGGCAGAAGGGATTTAATCTGATCCGCGAGCCGATCGGCTCCGATCATGTTGATTTCAGATCGGAAGAGCGTCGTGTAGGGAAAGAGTGT
>NZ_CFQZWI010000031.1:0-29171 GCF_986127675.1 Holdemania sp.
CTCTTCCGATCTTGGTCGAATTAATTCAAAGAATTCCTGAATTGAATAAAGATTTAAATATTGCATCTTTATCCCAACGGAAAAATGCGGGAGTTTGCGTAGAGATCGTACCGGCAACTTATTTCACGAGGGATGAATTCACAGCTGTCGAACAACTGACAGAAGCGGGTGTCCGGATATGGCTGCAGATGATTCCCAATTCGGCGCGGACTGAATGGTCTGAAATCCGTGAACGAATCCAACAAAAATTTAACAAACTATAAGAGGAGGAGAACTTAATGAGTATCTTTCAAGCCTTGCTGCTCGGCTTCTTTGGGTGGCTTATGAATTCTCATGCTTTGCTTGGACATTGGGGCTTCCAGATTTTCCGCCGACCATTGATCGCGGGAATGATCTGCGGTCTTGTAATGGGGGATGTAACCAAAGGAATTATGGTGGGAGCGGTATTGCAGGCGATGTATATTGGGACGATGAATGTCGGCGGGATCGCATCCATGCCGCCGATTGACATCAGTCAATGGTTTGCGATTCCTCTGGCGCTGCTTCAGGGCGGCGATGCGGAAGTGGCGATTGCCTTAGCGGTTCCATTCAGCTTTCTGGCTCAGATGCTCCAGGTCTTATTAATGAATGTGAATCAAATTATACTGCACAAAGCAGATGATCTGATTGCCAAAGGAAAATTGAAACAGGCTTACTGGACACATTTTGCAGTGCCTACCGCGCTGAATTTGGTGATCAACATGTCAATCATTACGATCTTGTGTTTGATTGGTTCAGCGGCGATTGACGTCATCGTATCCGCAGTTCCCGCCAGTATCATGGGAATTCTGGGGGTTTTTACTAAAATCATCCCGTTACTGGGTTTTGCGATCTTATTAAATAGTCTGTTGAAGAATAACAGTCAGCTGATCTTCTTCGTATTGGGTTTCGCTTTACTTAAAGTTGTCGGGCTTAACGTCATTACGATTACGATTATTGGCGGCGCGATCGCTTATGTGATTTTTATGATTCAGGGAAAGGCGGGAGAAAACGCATGACTCAGTTGCAGAATTTAAGTAAGGATAAACACTTTTTACGGAAGACGATGTGGAGTTTCCTGTTCGGTTCCGGCGTTTGCTTTACCATGGAAAGAATGATGGGCCCGGGCATGGTCAACATGATGATCGCCTCGGCCAAAGAACTGTATCCGGATGATCCTGAAAAACAAATCGAGTTATGTCAGAATCATTGTGTATTCTTCAATACACAGCCGACAGTCGGAATTATTGTGCCGGGGATTGTGCTGGGATTGGAAATGGAAAGAGCGAAAACGGATGAGATTCCCAATGAACTTATCCAAAGCGTGAAAACCGCACTGGCCGGGCCCTTTGCAGGGATCGGCGATTCCCTGATTCAGGGGTTATTGATCCCCATCCTGCTTTCTATCGCCATCAGTCTCAGTGATGGTGGATCGGTCATTGGCGTTCTTTTCCTGATCGGCGCGTATTTCCTGATTTGTTATCCTCTGACCTGGTCGCTTTTCAAAACTGGCGTTCAAATGGGAATCAACGGTGCGGAACAAATTATTTCATCCGGAATTAAAGATCGTTTTATCTCGGCGGTTGAAATCCTGGGGATCTTGGTCGTCGGTGCGGTAACGGCCAGTACGGCCAACGTTACTACGGGCTTATCTTTCACTTTCGGAGAATTGGAGATTAACGTTCAAGCGCTTTTCGATAAAGTCTATCCCGGTTTGCTGACGATGGCGGCTTTAGGCGGCACTCTTTGGCTGATTCGTAAGAAAAAGGTAACACCGTTAAAGATTATGGGTTTGTTTCTAATTCTTTCTATGATCGGATATTTTACAGGGATCTTAGCGTGAGTAAGGAGCGATAAATATGCCAGTCATTAAGGAAAACGTCTATTCAGATGTAATGATGGAAACTCTCTGTTATCAAAAAACACCGCAAAAGGATTTGATGATGTCCATCTTTAAACCAGAAAGCTGGGCTGCGGGAGATTGCCGTCCAGCCGTCCTGTTCTACTTTGGCGGGGGATTCTATAAAGGAAATCCCAGTCATTTTCGGATGCAGGCGGAATACTTCGCTCATTTAGGCATGGTAACGTTAACGCCGGATTACCGGTTGACGACGCTGCCGGGAATTACAGTGAAAGACTGTCTGCTTGACGGTAAATCAGCGCTTCGCTATGTGATCGCTCATGCGGAAGAATTAGGAATTGACCGGAAACGGATTGTGGTAGCGGGTGGTTCTGCGGGCGGAGCGATGGCCAGTGTGGCAGCTATGGTCAATTCGTTAGATGAAAGTGATGAATCCTCCGTTCCCTGCGCAATGATTTTATATAATCCGGGAATTCAGTTTTCATCCCTGGGTTCATCCTTTGACGGATTGTCGGAGGATGATACAATCAATATTAACGGCAAACAGGAGAAGATTAAGGACTTGAAAAAGAAAATGCCAAAATTTGATGATCCGGAATTAGAGACGTTATCTCCAATGGAATATATTCGCCCAGGTCTGCCTGTGACGCTGCTGATACAAGGGGAAGCGGATCGCGCGGTATCTGTGGAGAGTATTAAGGAATTTCATAAAAGAATGCGTGCTGTCGGCAATGACTGCGAATTAGTCGTCTATCCCGATCGCGATCATGGATTCTTTAATTGGAATTCCAGCGAGGAACACATCTGTTATTACGATACTCTGAATCTGGTTGAAGATTTTCTACGCCGAAAGCAGATTCTGAATCCAGGTCTGAGAAAGAAGCTGTTGTGGGAGTAAATTATGCGGGCAATCATGATCATGTTTGACACGCTGACACGCAGTTACCTGCCGAACTATGGCAATGACTGGGTGATCGCGCCGAATTTTCAGCGGTTGGAAGAACACTGCGTCACTTTCGATCATTTTTATGGAGGAAGCATGCCGTGTATGCCGGCCCGGCGCGAGCTGCATACCGGAAAGCTGAACTTTCTTCACCGCAGCTGGGGACCGCTGGAACCCTTTGATATTTCTGTTGTGGATCAATTAAAGAATCATGGAATCTATACCCATCTGATCACGGATCATTCGCATTATTTTGAAGACGGCGGAGCCACATATCATAACCGGTATAACAGCTGGGAAGGCTTCCGCGGTCAGGAAGGGGATCGCTGGCAGCCGCGGGATATCGACCTGAAGCTGCCGCGCCAACATCCGTTAACGAAATCCGGCGTTTCTTTTGTTCAACATTACGCGAATCGACAAAAACAGCGTCGGGAAGAGGATTATTCTTCAATAAAGACGATGAATGCGGGGTTGGAATTTCTCCAGTCGCATGGAAACCGGGAAAACTGGTTCGTTCAGGTAGAATGCTTTGATCCTCATGAGCCGTTTGTGGTTCCGCAGCGGTATCGTGATTTATATGGTTTGACGCAGCCGCCGCGGCTGAACTGGCCGGTCTATGGCCCGCTTACAGGAAAGCTGAGTCTGGATGAACTGGAGGATCTGCGCAAGGAATATGCCGCGCTGATCAGTATGTGCGACGCCTATCTTGGCAAAATTCTGGATTTTATGGATGACCATGAGATGTGGAAGGATACGTTGCTGATCGTGAATACGGATCATGGTTTCTTATTGGGCGAGCATGACTGGCTGGGGAAGAACAAACCTCCGCTGTATAATGAGATCGTGCATCTGCCTTGCTTCATCCATGTGCCGGGGCAGCCTGAAAACCAGCGCCGGTCGGCCTTGGCGCAGACGGTGGATATTCCTGCGACGTTGCTGGATTATTTCGCGGTTCCGCCAATCGCCGGCATGGCGGGATGTTCCCTGCTTCCTGTGGTGAGTCAGGATCGGGTAATTCATGACGCGGTTTTGTTTGGAATCTTCGGTGGTCATGTGAATGTTACGGATGGCGAATGGCTTTATATGCGCGCCAATCGAACGCCGGATAACCAGCCGCTGGCGGAATATACCCTGATGCCGACGCACATGCGGGAATTCTTCTCTCGGGAGGAATTAAACGGCGCGGAGCTTGTGCGGCTGAATCAATTTTCCCATCAAATGCCGGTGTTGCGGATTCCCTGTCATACTGATCAGAATTCCGCGCTGGATGGCGACTTCCTGTTTCATCTGACCGAGGATCCCGAACAGAAACAGAATTTAATAGATGACAGGCCGCAGGAAAGGGCGAGGATGATCCGATTATTGAAAGAAAAAATGATCGAATCTGAAGCACCGAGGGAGCAATGGATTCGAATGGGGCTGTCACAAACGGAATGAAATAAAAAATCTGGACTTTGCGCCAGATTTTAATTTTATCAGGTGAATAAGTTGATTTTCTCCCTGAATATTGGGCTTATCCAATTTGCGGAGCCGATTGTCTGTATGTCAGCTTGATTGACCATTTGTGTTTAAATCTGATTTGATTCCTTGTTCCACTCATTCAACTGGGATTTCCGAATGTCTTATGTTTCTAACGATATAGTCCATAATTAGTTCTCCAGCTTCTAATTTATCTATTTTTGAAACTGGATTTTTACAATTTAAACTTATTGCAGCAAAAACGTAGATACTCTTTCACTGATATTTCCTGGCGATGTAAAATTCCAAGAATAACAAATAGAATTTCTGCTATCGTAATATAACAGTCTTTCAAATCAAAAATAAAGAAGTTGGGAATTTGTAGAAAATCTAAGCTTCCGCCCCAAAACAGCTTATCAATCAGACTGCACAAGCATCCAGCTAAGCCGAAAATCAGTATCATTTTTACTGGGAAACTAGTATTTTCTATTTTTCTCTTATACAATAAATAGCCCGATATCAAGATCCCTAAAGCAAAAACATTTAGAAGAATCGTTACGAAGGAGTCTGATAATAGTTCAATAAAATTTCCAAAATAAGATAAACGTGTATTTAATACCGGATTAAACCTGAGGATTCCAGAAAGGATATCGAATTCATACTGCATGAATCCTCTTGATATCGTTATTTTTACAGTTTGATCTATCAGAATGAAAAATAATATGGGAATGATAAAAAGCTTAAACTTTTTAATAAACATGACCTCCCTTCAAATTCATATTTTTCTATCGGACAAGCCCAATTTATCGTTTTACAACTACTGTGATAAGGCATACAGCTTCATCGTACGGATTGAGGATGCCAGGCTCAGAACCTTTTTTACAAATAGGACAAGTCCCTTTTCTTAAACCAACTTCTTTTCCATCAAAAATGGCTTTTCCATGTCCTGATAAAATGAAGTTCATATTCTTGCTTGTTTCATGCGTATTCTGGTCAATAGAATCGCCGATATGAATAACACAGGAAATGTTCCCTTGTTCATCCCTATCCATTTTTGCGGTCATCATCCCTGTTTCGTTATTCATGCCCTGACGGGTAATGTCTTTCCTCGCATTAAAATCGAAATACCCTATTTCCTCTCCGGATTTCAATTTATTTCCAGAATCCAGCTTAGCGAAAACAGCGGCGTTTACCAAATCATTTCCGAGATAAACAAGACCAGCGGCAGGGTGAACAGACTGAGAAGTGTGGAAAGACTGACAATCTGTGCGCCTAATGTAATATCCTGATCAAACATCTGGGCAAAAACCGGCGCCAGCACTGCGGAGGGAGCCGCGGCAGAAATGAGAATGACCGTGCGGATCGTGGCATAGGATTCAGGAATGAAGCAAAACGCTGCCAATAAAAGCGCGGGGATCAACGCCAGGCGGGCAAAGCTGACGCGATAAGCCGTTTTGTTTTTGAACATGTGGACGAGCGGACTTTTTGCCAGATATGCTCCTAACACCAACATGGCCAACGGCGTGTTCAGGGATCCCAGCGACTCTATGGCTTCCATAAAAGGCGGCGACGGTTTCACTGTCAGGAAAATGACGACGCCCAGGATCATGGCCCAGATGCAGGGGTTCGTCACGATTTTTCTGATCGTGATGTTTTCTTTCTTTCCCGACATCACAACAACGCCATACGTCCAGGCGTACAAATAGAAGCAGACGATAAACGGGGCGAGATAGAATACCGCTTCAATCCCCAATAAGCCGGTGACTAACGGAATCCCCAGAAAACCGGCGTTGGAAAACACCAGCGAGAATTTTTCAACCCGTTCCTCTGGCTTGAAAAGAAGCTGAGCGATGAGGATGTTGGCGGCGTATACCGCGAGACTTAACAGGAAAGCGAACATTAATCCTTGTAATTTCTCTGCTGAATATTCCTGATTGAAAGAAGTCACAATCGTGCAGGGAGTAGCGACCATTAAGAGAATATTGGATAACCGGGCGGTCGTGTCGTCGTTGATCGTTTTCTTTCGATACAACTGATAGCCGACGGCCATCATCAGGAACATTTTAATGATTTGATTGAGGATTGTAATCGCTGATTCCATGGTAGCCTCCCTGTGCTGAATTTTCACTAAGGACATTATACAGGGTTTCACAGGGAATAGGAAATGAAGTCAGAAAATTGCGGTAACTGAAAGATGCAGAGTAATCGGTCTGCGGACTCGCCGGGTCAAACAGGATGAGAAAGTTTCGTCTGTTCTTGGAAGGTTCAATAATCTAATCTGAAAAAGGAATTCCACCTGGGGAATTCCCGGATCTTTGTTTGAGCACACCGTTACGGCTTTAACGTGTAATTGTTGCGGCCGTTTTTCTTGGACATATAGAGGGCGGAGTCCGCTTTCTGATATAACGATTCAAAGTCCTGTGCTTCCCGCGCCGTCAGCGCAACGCCAATGCTGGCGCTGACATCCCAGCTGTTTCCCAAAGCCATGTGCGTATAGTGCAGCGCTTTTAACAACCGCTGAGCTCTGTTCTTTACCCAGGCGATATCCGGCGCCGGAATGAAGACCGCGAATTCATCGCCGCCGATCCGGCCGATGATATCCTGTTCGCGGAACTGAGCGCGCAGCACGGCCGCAAATTTTTCTATCACCGAATCGCCGAAGGCATGACCATACAGATCATTTGCCTGCTTGAACGTATCAATATCCAGAATGAAGAAAGCGTACAGCTGATCCGGTTTCTCTTTCAATAAATGTTCGATGTGCCGCCGGGTGGCTGTCTTTGTCAGCAGTCCGGTCATTTCATCCAGCTGCGCCAGTTCCTGCAGCCGGTTCTCCTGCCGTTTTTCAGCGTCGATGTTTTGCCGGTAGGTCAGCATGTGCAGCGAACCGTCGCTCTTCTGTGCAATGATCCGGGCGGTGATCCGCATCCAGAAATAATCGCCGCCGGTGGACATCAAGAATTCATATTTTAACGTGTCCTGCCCTGCTTTATACGCCTTGATGACATTTTCCGGCTTAAAGGTGTCGATATAACCCTGCCGGTATTCCTCTTTGATCTGTTTTTCCGCTACAATTTTTAATGCTTCATCATACGGCGTGTTGGCTTCTGCGCCCAGACTCATGAAATATTGAACCGTCGCTTCATTCGCCGGCCGGTTGCGTGTGATGTCCAGTTCGTAAATGTCGTCGAATAACTCCTCGGTCGCCTTTTTGAAGATGGATCGTTTTTCCTGCTCCATGGATTGCGTCAGCGCGACGATCTGGCGGTTAAAGCTGCGGATGACGCGGGTGATGACGATCAGGATGAAGATGATGATCATCAGGATGATCAAAGCCGAGCGCAGCATCTCCTGTCTAAGCTCAGCCAGAAACTTGCCGGTATCCTGCCGGACGACCAGATGCCAGTCCAGCTCGGGAATATAACGGGTGATCAGGTAATCTTCACCGGAACGCCGTCCATCCTGCGCGGTCCAGAAGCTGTCGGCGGCTTCGCCTTTATTCCAGATCAATAACGATTGCCGGATATCCTGCGGATAATCGAAAAGTGAAAAGAAATTGACCTTTTCATAGCCGGTATAATGCGATGCGATCTCGATCATGCCGTTTTGATCAACCAGATAGGCTTCAACATTGTATTGATTTTCATATTCCTGAATCAGCGCCTGCAGCGAATCAATCTGCAAGCCGACGCCGACCGTGCCCAAAAGCGTGCCGTCATCCTCCTGGATGCTGCAATTAATGAAGACCGTAATCTTATTATTCGCTCCGGCGACTTCATCGTTATCCACATTGATCCAGTAATCCTGAGATAAACTTAAGGAATCATAATACCAGTCATTTTCCGGATTTTCCGGCTCCAGCGTCCGATCCAGTCCTTCAAAATTGTAATAGCGATGAGTCGCAGATGAAACGAGAAAAACAGAATCGTAGTTGTATTTTATCCGATAGCTGTTGAGATACTCGCGCAGTGTCTCAATATACTCGGAACTGTCCAGATTTTCCTGTTCCTGCAAGAGCGTTGTGCGAAGCAGGCTGTCGTTGGCCATGGTCAGCGAGATGTTGACCGGTTTGGTAAACAGCGTGGTGAGCTGGTAATAGATTCCTTCGGAGGTAAGACTGGAAACTTGTTCAATGTTATCCAGCGAAACGGTGTAATTCATCTGATAACTCAGGAAGGCCGTTATTAAAAAGCCGATCACGATGATCAGGCACACCAGCAAGTTTGTGCGGATCAGAATATTTTTCTTCATCGAAGTCACCCCTTATTCAGAGAAAAAGCAAATCCCCCTTTGCTTTCTTCTGTTCTGGTATGTTCAAAAAAACGTCTGAGGGTCGCAACCGGGAGGCAGGCCGCAGCCAGAGGATTTAATTCTATTTTTATTGTATGGGGAATCGTTGGGGAATACAAATCTTTTTTCCAACATTGGCTCTTTGCCGACCAAACTTAATTCTGGATCAGAAGCGTGTGAAAGAGAAAAAAACGGCTGGAAATGTTGCCGGTCTGCCGGCGGATTCGGTTTTACGCGGCGTGGCAGTGAGGAAAAGGCGCAGAGAACATGAAATTTTGTCAGGAGCGAAAATTGTCCCGCGTTGCCTCTGTCGGGATGCTATAATCGGAATAACAAAATCCGCGGCCGGTTCTGGCCAGCCCTGCCGGCATTGGATAAGTTTATCTTCAGGGAGGAAAAATATGACACGAAAAGTAATCTGGGACAGCGCGCCTGTCCCGCGGTTTCATCAACAACGCCAGCCGGTCTTCTTGAGCGATCAGACGATGCGGGAGCGGCGGGATAAAATTCTGGCCCGCATGGCAAAGCATCAGCTTGATTGTCTGGCGGTTTACTGTGATCTGGAACATGGTTCCAACTTTGAGTATTTAACCGGTTTTCTGACCCGCTTTGAGGAGTCGATGCTGCTGCTGTTCAAGACTGGCCAAGCGGTCTTGCTGCTGGGGAATGAAAATACGAAAATGGTCAACTATTCGCGGATTCCGACGACGATGCTGCATGTTCCGTTTTTCTCACTGCCGAATCAGCCGATGACGGATGACGGCCGTCTTTGTGATTTTTTTACGCAGGCCGGGATTGAATCCGGCATGAAGGTCGGCGTGGCCGGCTGGAAGCTGTTCACCAGCCAGACGGAGGAAAACAGTACGCTGTTTGACGTGCCGTCGTTCATCGTCGAGGCTTTGCGTCAGGCCGGGGGCCGGCTGATCAACGCCACGGGACTGTTCATTGATCCGCGTAATGGCGCGCGGATCACGAACAACGCCAACGAACTGATCCATTATGAATACGGCGCTTCGCTGGCTTCCGACTGCGTGCTGAGGGCGATGGAAGCATTAGCCCCGGGAAAGACCGATCTGGAAATCGGCTCGCTGATGAATGCCGAAGGACA
The DNA here is from genome assembly GCF_986127675.1 of Holdemania sp. Classification (NCBI taxonomy): domain Bacteria; kingdom Bacillati; phylum Bacillota; class Erysipelotrichia; order Erysipelotrichales; family Erysipelotrichaceae; genus Holdemania; species Holdemania sp. Next base: position 9,679 of record NZ_CFQZWI010000031.1, read on the forward strand.
GCGCCCGAGCGTCGTAACGATCTTTTCCACCGGCGACCGCTTTGAAAAAGCAAATCTGTATCCTTGCGGCAAGGCGATCCAACTTGGCGATAAGCTGTCGTTAACGACCGGGTACAAGGGCGGACTGACCAGCCGGGCCGGCTATGCCGTCAGCGATCCGTCGCAGCTGCCGGAAGGCGCGCAGGATTATCTGGAAAAGCTGGCCATGCCTTATTATGCCGCCGTCGCGGAATGGCTGGAAACGCTGAAGGTCGGCCTTTTGGGCGGCGAGCTGTACGAGCGTATCGAAAGGGTATTGCCCAAGGCGCAGTATCACTGGTCGCTGAATCCGGGACATTTGAGCGCGGATGAGGAATGGCTCTGTTCGCCGATCACCCCGGGGTCTACGATTCCGTTAGCCAGCGGGATGCTTTTCCAGATCGACATCATTCCGTCGATGCAAGGCTATGGGGGAACCGGAGCAGAAAGCACCGTGGCTTTGGCGGATGAGGCTTTGCGCCGTCAGATCGAGAAAGAAGATCCGATTCTCTGGGATACAATCCGCCAACGCCGGGCTTATATTCAAAAGGAGCTGGGCATTATCTTACATGAAGACGTGCTGCCGATGTGCGATACCGTGGCGTACTACCGGCCGCTGATGCTCAACCGTCAAAAGGTTCTGAAAATAAAGCGCTGAGCTTTCCGTTCTTTCTTTTATGGAAAAAAGTTGAGGGTCAATTTCTGATCCCCTTTCTTTTTTCAGGATGCGTATACTTGGGGTAAATAAACGAAGAAAGGGGTTCACCACATGAAAGTATTAATTGGCGGCTTTGTCGCCGAATCCAACGCCCGCGTGAAAAAACCGTGCGCGCTGCAGGATTTTATGATGAAAACCGGCGATGACGTCGTCGACGCACTGTATGTCCGCGATTTGTTTGAGGAAGCCGGAATCGAAGTCATTCCGACGATTTACGCAGACGGCCGGGCTGGGGGCCGCGTCACCCGGGAAGCGTTCGACTTCATTCTTGAACAATTCCTGAACGGCGTGCGCGAACACATCGACGAGATCGACGGGATGTTTTTCTTCCTGCATGGCGCAAGCAATGTCCTCGGATTGGAAGGGGGCAGTGGCGAGCATACGATCATCCGCGAAATCCGCAAGCTTGTCGGACCTTACCTGCCGATTGCAATGGTCATGGATCCGCACGGCAATCTGTCGAAGGAACAGGCCGACAACTGCCAGATTATCCGCACCTTCCGCCATTCCCCCCACACCGACCGGCCGGATTGTCACCGGCTGGTAGCGAAGCTGTTTATCGACTTACTGAACAACCGCCGCGACATTCATCCGGTGTACCGCAAGGTTCCGATTTTAGTCGGCGGGGAGCGCAGTGTTTCGCTGGATGAACCGATGGTTTCCATCAACAAGCTGCTCGATGAAATCGAGGCGGATCCGCGGATCCTGTGCTGTTCCTATCATATCGGCTATGTGCGCCATGACAACGCGAAATGCGGCGCCAGCGTCATCGTCGTTCCGCAGACAGAGAACGATCGGGCGTATGCGGAAGAAAAAGCCGATCAGATCGCGGCCTTCGCCTGGAGCAAGCGCCGGGAGTTCCATTTCACCGGCAATGCGCTGGAGCCGGAAGACGCGTTCCAACAGGCGGTTGAATATCCTCAATCCCCGGTCGTCATCACCGATTCCGGAGATAACTGCACCGCCGGCGGTCCGGGCTGCAACACAACGATATTAAAACAATGCCTGGCCGCCGAAGATCTGCATGGCAAGCGGATTGTGTTCGCCTGCATCGCGGACGCGGAAACCGCCCTGGCTTTGAAAGACAAACAGCCGGGTACCCATGTCAGCGTCGAGCTGGGCGCGAATCTGGATGAATTGTCGGCGAAGGTGCATCTGGAAGGCACGGTCAAAGCCACCGGCGAGCTGCATCACCATTATGGCGAAACGTTGTCCGTCGGCACCTGCACGACGATCACGCTGGACGGCACGGCGATCGACGTGATCATCGCGGAAAAAGCTGTTTCTTTCGCGGAAGATCAACAATATACCGCGGCCGGTCTGAATCTGTTTGATTATGATCTAATCATCGTCAAGCAGGGTTACATTTACCCGCGCTTAAAGGAACTGGCGAAGTTCAGCGTGATGTCGCTGACCGACGGCGCAACAAACCAGCGCACGGAAAAGATCCAGTACCGCACGATTCTGCGCCCGATGTATCCGATCGACAACATTTAGACCTTGCCATGTGATCCAAAGCCCTGAGTGCGCTGACTTTCATCTGACAAAAAATTCCACTGATCCTGCTTTCTGTCTGTATCTGAGGCGAAAAGCAGGCTCTATTGACTCCCTTTTACGGACTGCGGTGTGATCGCCGCGGTTCTTTTTTTGCCGTTATCCCGCTTCGCTGGCCGCAAAGCTCATCCCCGCCTTCTGCTTTTTCACTTTTTTCCTTTTATTTCTTCTTTTTCCGGGTTGACAACAATAAAAAAACTGCCGTACATTCAAGGGTGCAGAAACCTGTTTTCCCCGGCCTTTTTCCAATTTGACTGTAAGCGCTTGATCTCCTTTAACAAAAGCGGATTTCCGGGTATAGATTCAGGGTCGATTTCTGAACCCCAAAACGATGGAAGCGCATGCTAAGATGAAGGCGACAACAGTGGTAAACAGGATTCAATAGAACAGAGAGGAACCTAGGTATGAAGATCAATCGGCTCAGTTTGCTGAACTCCTTGTTTAACGTGCTGAATGAAAACAATCAGGGAGATCCCTATTTCATTCTCGCTGAATATTTTCTCGAGCACTATCATGAATTGTCGAGGCTCAATATTTATGACGTGGCCGCCGACTGTTTTGTATCCCGTTCCAGTATCCGCCGGTTCTGTCAGGCGATCGGGTATGAGAACTTCGTCGCGTTTAAAGATGAATTCGCCCAGTACGACGATCAGCGGGCAAGCTTTCAGAAGCATGCCGGACGGGAGAACTACCGCGAAACCCTGACGCAGGAAATCAACGCGATGATCGCCGAGCTGGATCAGCGCATGAACACGGCGGAAGTCGAGCGGCTGGCCGAACGGATTCACGACGCCCGCGAGGTCGTCTTTCTGACCTCCAGTGTCGGCGCGACCTCGGTCGCTCAGTTCCAGCATTCGATGATCTTTCAGAACAAGGTCATCCGGATGGTTTCCGATATGTATGAGAACATCGATTTCGTAAAGCATTTGCAGAAAGAGGATCTGCTTCTGGTGATTTCCGGATCCGGACTGTTCGCCGCAGCTTCGCGCGATTACCTGCGGGACAATCCAGCGTATAAAATCCTCTTTACGCTCAACCGCAGCCATGACTTCGACGACGTGTATGATACGATCTATCATCTGAGCGCCGCCGACCGGTCGCAGGAAGCGAAATCCGTCTATTATACCTATGGAACGATCTATGTGCTGGATGTGCTGTACAGCGTCTACGTCAAAAAATATGGAGACTCTCAATAAGCGCCGCCAATCCGCATTGCGGAAGGGGCAAAGGAGAGAAAACAATGGACTACGGACGAGATCCAATTTTTCCGGAGGGCTTTCTGTGGGGAGCGTCCTCCGCGGCCTGGCAGGTTGAAGGCGGGGTCGCCGAAGGCGGCCGCACACCGGCCATCATCGACCTCAACAGTAAGACGAAAAAACCTTATGCTGACAATTCAATCGCCGCCGATCATTACCACCACTGGAAAGAAGACGTACAGCTGATGGCGGAGTGCGGCTTCACCTCTTACCGCTTTTCGCTTGCCTGGCCGCGGATCATTCCCGCTTCCGACGGCAAGGTCAATCTGGAAGGCATTCAATTTTACAACGATTTGATCGACGAGCTGCTTGCACACAACATTACGCCGATCGTCACCCTGTACCATTACGACATGCCGGTGTGGGTGGACGAGCTGGGCGGCTGGCGCGACCGGCGGGTGATCGATCTGTTCGATCACTACGTTCGCGTCTGCTTCGAGGCGTTCGGCGACCGCGTTAAATACTGGCTGTCGATCAACGAGCAGAACATGCAGATCGTCTACGGCAAGTGGCTGGGGCTGGACAAGGGCTGCGCCGATTGGGAAAAAGACAAGTGGCGGATTAACCACATCATGAACCTGTGCCATGCCAAAGCTGTGATCGCCTGCCATGAATTAGTCGAGGGCGGCAAGATTGGGCCGGTGCCGGGCTATGTCCCGATCTACCCGGAAAGCTGCAAGCCGCAGGATCAGATCGCGGCGATGAACGCCGAAGAACTGACGGAAAAAATCTGGAACGACTTGTATGCGTTCCGCGAATACAGTGGATTTGTCAAGCAGTATTGGAAGCTGCACGACATTGATCCGGATATCCGGCCGGGGGATATGGAACTGATCGGTCAGGCGAAAATTGATTACTTCGCCCTCAACTGTTACCGTTCCAACGTCGCGAAGCATTGCCCGAAAGAGGAAAGCTATCTGGAGCTGGCGCTGAATAAAGAAGGTAAAAAAGGCCAGTTCGTCTATCCGAAATTTCCGGGCGAATATGCCCTGGCGCCGAACCCTTACGTCGAAACAACGGACTGGGATTGGGAAATCGACCCGGTCGCGATGCGGTATATGTTAAGGTATGTCTGGGATCATTACCGTCTGCCGATGATGATCACGGAAAACGGACTGGGCGCACACGAACAGGTCGGCCCGGACGGCCAGGTGCACGACGCGAACCGGATCGCCTTCCTGCGAAATCAGATCTATCAGGTCGGCCTGGCGATCGAAGACGGGTGCGAGGTGATCGGCTATAATCCCTGGTCGTTTACCGATCTGTTAAGCACCGGCAACGGAATGGCGAAGCGCTATGGTCTGGTTTATATCAACACGACAGACGAGGAAACGCTGGATCTGCGCCGCATTCCGAAGGATTCCTTCTATTGGTATTCCCGTCTGATCCGCTCCAACGGCCGCGATTGGGGAAGGCCGGCAACAAAAGAAACAAACAGAAACGAGGAGAAGAACGCATGAAGGGCAACGCTCAGGAAAAGAAAATGATCGACGAGATCGTCCGGCTGGTCGGCGGGACGGAAAATATCAACACCGCGATGCATTGTTCCACCCGCATCCGCTTTACGCTCAAAGAGGAGAAGAAAGCCGACGTGAACGCCTTGGAAAACGTCGAGGGTGTTTTGGGGGCACAGTGGAAAGCAGGACAGCTGCAGGTCATCATCGGCCAGAAAGTCGGTCGCATCTATGAAATGATGATCGAACAATATCCGATGACCTCAGGTGGCGAGGTACCAGATGATTTCGGGGAAAAGAACGAAGAAAAGAAGAAATTCAGCTTCAGCGCGATCCTGGATTTCCTGGCCGGCTGCCTGGCGCCATGTCTGCCGTGCATTCTGGGCGGCGGCTTGTTAAAGGGCTTCATCTCGCTGTTTGTGATGATGAAGGTATTGACCTCCGGCAGCGATATGCATACGTTCTTAAGCATTATATCGGACGTTCCATTCTACTTCCTGCCGTTCTTGCTGGCCAATTCCAGCGCGAAGAAGTTCAACACGGACGCGTTCATGGCGATGGCGGTTGCAGGTATGCTGATGTATCCGACGGTAATCAACAATGCCGGCACGGCGATCCATTTGCTTGGATTCCCGGTGACCTATGCGAAATATTCCGGATCCGTCATTCCGATTATCCTGTCGGTCTGGGTGCTGAAATATGTCTACAAGGGCGTCAACAAGGTCATTCCGGATTTTTTGCGGATGTTGTTCGCACCGATCTGCGTGTTTATCATCATGGGCTTTGTCGCCCTGGGCATTACCGGGCCGATCGGCTATTACCTGTCCAGCTATGTCGCGATGGCGGTCACCTGGCTGTTTGACTTCTCGCCGATTGTCGCGGGCTTCATCGTCGGCTTTACGCGTCAGTTCATCGTCTTCACCGGCATGCATCTGTCCCTGACGGCGATCATCCTGTCCAACCTGGAAGTGTATGGCCGGGATCCGCTGATCGCGATCTACGGGATTTCCGCACTGGCAGTTGCGGGCGCAGCTTTTGGAGCTTTCCTCCGGCTGAAGAATAAAAATAATAAGGAAATCGCGCTGTCAGCGGGGATCTCCGCTATCTTAGGCATCACGGAGCCAGGTCTGTACGGCGTGCTGGTCCGCTTCAAGTGGCCGTTTATGGCGGCCTCCATCGCCAGCGGCGTCGGCGGAGCGTTGAGCGCCATCTTAGGCGGCTATGGTTATGTCGTTTCCACTCCGTCAGTGATTTCCTTAGAGATCTTCGGCGATACGATGCCGGTCGTGGCGCTGTGCTACGCGGTGGCGTTTGTGATCGCGCTGGTGCTGACGTATATCAAACCGTTTGACGAGAATGTGGAAAAGAGCGAGCGGGCGATTCAGGCCGAGAAGAAGGCTGTCTTAAAGATCAAGTCGGAACCGACGGCGGTGGCCGCTCCGGTGGATGGTGAATTGATCGCCTTGAGCCAGGTCGACGACAAGACCTTTGCCAGCGGCGTTGTCGGCGAAGGCATGGCTGTGATTCCTGCCGATGGGAAGTTAACGGCTCCGGTCAGCGGCACGGTGGCGATGGTCTTCCCCACGCAGCACGCAATCGGCTTTACAACCGATAACGACGAGGAAATCCTAATGCACATCGGGTTGGACACCGTTAGTATGAAGGGCGAAGGCTTTGCGATCAATGTAAAAGAAGGTCAGCGCGTCGCCGCGGGCGAAATGATCGGCAGCTTTGATCCGGAGCTTGTCAAAGCCCGGGGACTGGATCCGGTCGTTCTCGTCATCGCGACGAAGAAGGACGGCGCGCTTGCGTGCAAGCCGCAGGGTCAGGTCCAAGCCGGAAGCAACATCTATACGATTGGCTGATTCCTTTGAATCAAATATCCAATTCTTAACATGTCAAGGGCGAAAAAGGAACCGCAGAGGCGCGTTCCTCGTTCGTCTTGGCCGGCATCATTCACAATTAAAGGAGGCGCTTGGATGAAAGCGGCATATACGCGGGAAATCATTAATCCCATCCTTCCGTGCAAAATGGAAGGCTACAACGAAGCACGGTTTTGCTTCAACCAGACGGCGCAGCAGAAACAGGTCAGCGGCGAAGGGCTGCGGACGGCCTGCGGTCTGCGTGACGATCTGCTTTTGGATACGCTGATTTTACAAGCCGGGGAAACGATGGTGTTTTTCACGCTGGATATCGCGATTGCCGAGCAGCAGTTTACCGACGCCTGCCGCAAGGCGGTCAGCGAAGCCTGCGGCTTGGACGTGTCGCATATCTGCGTCAGCTGTTCGCATACCCATAACAGTCCGGTGGTGTCCCATGGCATGAACAAAGAACTGGATCCGGATCTGGAGTATTGGGAGCGGATTCAGGATAAAATGATCTTTTCCGCGAAATGGGCGCTGCGGCATCTGCGCGAGGCGCAGGCGACGCTCGATCAGGTTACGATCAACGGCTTTTATAACAACCGCAACCGGCCCGGCGAGGAATACAACGACCGCTGCGAGGTCCTGACGCTGCGGACTGTGGACGACCTGCCGCTGGTGCAGCTGCTGAACCTGGCGTGTCATCCGACGATTCTGGGTGCGCAGAACCTGTATATCACCGCTGATTTCTTCGGTGTGCTCCGCCGCAGCGTGCAGGGAGCGACAGGCATGCCGGTCATGATTTTCAACGGCGAAGCCGGCGACGTCAGTCCGCGGTTGATGAAAAAGGGCGTGGATTGGAATGAATGTCTTCGCTATGGCGAAGGCATTGCGGCCCAGCTCATCGACCCGAAACATCCTCATCCGCTGACCGTGGAGAAAATGGACGTCCGGTCAGTGAAGATGACGATCGACTACAATCCGCAGACCAACGAATACCTGCTGGAAAAACAGCGGGAACTCAAGGCGGAGCTGGAAACGCTCAATCCGGACAGCGACCGGGCGCACCGGATTACCGCGTGCTATCTGCGCGATGTCGAGGACAAGCTGGCGCAGACGCATTTGCATTACGAGCCGGAATGTCTGATTGTGGATTTCGGCAGCTTCCGAATCGTGACGGTGCCGTGCGAAATCGACACGGTGCTGGGCAAACGGATCCGCGAATACGATGGCAAACCGACGCTTTTGTGCGCGTATGCCAACGGCTTTCATTACTATGCCGTCAACAAGCAGGAATATGGGATTGTGTTTGAATCGTTCAACACGTATTTCCCATACGGCGCAGCCGACGAGATGGTCGATCTGATTCTGGCTCAGCTTCAAGCGTAAATTAGAAAAAAATAAAATTTTGAAAGTGGCGCGCAGTCGTCATTTTCTTCTGGAACGAAAGGGGGCATCACGGCGATGATCAAGCTGATTGCGACGGATCTGGACGGGACGCTGTGCAACGCGAATCATTGTCTGGATCAGACGATTGCGGATTATATGAAGAAGCTGTCGGCGCGCCGGATTGAATGGGTGCTGGCGAGCGGCCAAGCGATGGAAATTGTCGAACCGTTGTTTGCGAAGTACGCCTTCCGCTGTCCGGTGATCGCCTTAAATGGCGCGCTGGTTTACGACCGCGGGGGAAAGCTGACGCAGCGTCGGCCGATGAAGACCCAACAGGCGCAGGACATGCTTCATGAAGTCCAAAAGCGGGGAGTTCTGACTGTTGCGTCGATGGAAAAGGGGAATTGGTGCAGCGATCCGCAAGCCTACCGGCAGCGGATGGAAACGTTAGTCAGGCGGATGCCGGATCCGGCGCTGTTCGCGCAGGAACATGGCTTTCTGAGTCTGACGGACACGCCGCTGGAACAGCTGGGCGCTTGTTATAAAATTGAAATTTATGATTCCCGGCCGGCGCTGGCGGATTGGGCGCGGGTGGCGGATTTCAAGGTCAGCGTCGTTCACGGGGACGTGATCGAAATGACGGACAGCGCCGTTTCCAAAGCGGCGGCGCTGCGGCAGCTTTGCGAATCGCGGCGCCTGGCGAACGAGGAAGTGCTGTGCTTCGGCGACAGCGAGAATGATTTGGAAATGCTGCAGGAATTCCGCTACGGACACATCATGCGCAACGCAGAGGAACCGCTGTTGGCGCAGGTCAATCACATTGCGCCGGCGAATACGGCCTATGGCGTGCTGCGGGTGATTGAAAATTACACCGGGATTCCCATCGGAAAGGAACAAGCATGAAAACAAAGACTTTAAAAGGCTTGCAGCTGATTGAAATGGTGCTGGGCGTGGCGATCACGGCGCTGGGCCTGTCGTTTATGATGAAATCGGGACTGGGCCAGACGGCTGTTGTGGCATTCACGCAGAATCTGGCGTTTCTGACCCGGCTGAAAAGCGGTACGTTGATCATTATCTTTAACTGCAGCTGCGTCCTGATTCAGATTTTAATTCAACGGCGGCAGTTTCCCAAGCTGCAGCTGCTGCAGGTGCTGGTCGCCTGGCTGCAGGGACAGATCGTCAACGTGTTCTGTTATGATCTGCCGGGCTTCTCAACCTGGATTCCGGGCAGCTACGGCGTTCAGTGGCTGGCGATGATCGCCGGGATTCTGTTGGCGTCGTACGGCGTGGCGGTGATGATGACGGCGGATTTGATTCGGCATCCGTTTGAGCAGCTGGTCATGGTGCTGTCCCAGCGGTGGGCCATCCCGTTCAGTGTTCTGCGCAGCCGGGCGGATATGTTTTTCATCGGACTCAGCCTGCTTTTGATCGTAATTTTCCATCTGGAATTGACGACCTTGCGTGAGGGGACCTGGGTCTCGATGTTGTTACTGGGCCGGTCGATGGCGTTCACGTTTCCGGCAGCCCGGAAATGTTCCGGCTATTGCCAGCTGAAAGAACGCGTCACGGCGTCGGTTTCTCTGGATTAACCGGTTATCCGCAGAAGACATGACCAATCTTACGAATAAGCTTCACCTGTCGATCAGGTCTGCGAGCCCTTGTGCTTGCGGATCTGATTTTTTTTGCTTAACTGACAGTTAAAAAAATTAACCAAAACCTTCTTTCCATTCAGTTGTACAAGCGTTGGGCAGCTGTTAAGATAAACTTGGAAAAAGCTTTTTCTTAACGATCCGCAAACGACATGAAAGGAGATTCATGATGAAGATGAACGAAGTGATCCGCCAGCGCCGCAAGGAGCTGGGGCTGACGCAGGACCGCGTCGCCGAACTGCTGGGGGTTTCAGCCCCGGCTGTCAACAAATGGGAAAACGGCAACAGCTATCCCGATATCACGCTTTTGCCGCCGTTAGCCCGGCTGTTAAAAACAGATTTGAACACATTGCTTTCCTTTCAAGACGAGCTGACAGACTTGGAAGTTGCCAACCTGATGAACGAAGTCGCGGAGCAGGTGAAAAACGGTGATCTGGAAGCTGCCTTTGAAATGGCGCGGGACAGGATCCGGGAATATCCTAACTGCATGACGCTGATCTACGGCATGGCGACGATGATTAAAGGCTCCGTTACGATGACCCGGCCGGAAGACGCCTCGCGGTATAAGGCGCAGGCTGACGATTGGCTGCGGTTATGCGCAAAGGGGGAAAACCGGCATGTCCGGGAATCTGCGATCGTGATGTTGTTTTCCGATGCTCTGGAGCGGAAAGCGCTGGACGAAGCCCGGACACTGCTCGATCAGCTGCCCGAACCGCTGGCTGTGGATAAGCAGCAGCTGAAAATCAACCTGCATCTTGCCAGCGGCGAGGAAGAAAAGGCAATGGAGCTCATGGAACGCCAGCTGTTAAAGACCGCGAACAACCTCATCACACAGCTGAGCAATTTAATAGATCTCAGCTGGAAGCAGGGGCAGAGCGAGCGGGCTGAGCGCTATGGCGAGCTGTCGCGCCAAACCGCGGAACAGTTTGATCTGATGCCTTACGATCACGCGATCGCCGATTTCCTGCTGGCCTTGCAGAAAAAAGAGGCGAAGCCGTGTCTGGACGCTCTGCAGCGCATGCTGGAAGCGCTCAAACAGCCGTGGGATCCGTCGATTTCCCCGCTCTATCCGCATATTAAAAACACCAATGACGTAGGCACGTTCAACACCATTTTAATAAGCTCGCTGCTCAAAGAACTGCAGCGGGATGAGAAGCTGGCTTTCTTGCGGGAAGATCCGGCGTATGCGGAATTTGTTTCCCGCTATTTAACCCCGGATGATCCGGCCTGAGTGCTCTGTAAAAAAGCATGAATATCAGCGGTCTGCTTGAAAAAGGCCATTTCAGATCGCCATGGCGCCCTGCAGCTTTGACAATCTTGGCGGATTGTTTCAGATTTCGACAGATTTCCGCGGCTGTCTATTCCTTTGGAAAGAAAAAGGATTAAGATGTAGGTGTAATCAGAACATGGGTCTGATGCAAAAAAGGGAGTGGACATGATGAAGAATTCAATGACTCGGATTTTGTGGTTTATCGCAGGGATTTTGTTGATCCTTTCCGGCTGTACGCTGTTGTTTAATCCCGATGCGTCGCTGATCTCCATGGCTGGCATGATCGGGTTTGTCATCCTGCTGAGCGGTATTTTCGACCTGACGATTTATTTCGTATTTCATAATCTGATGCTGGGTTCCGGCTGGCAGCTGCTGGACGGAATTCTCGGCGTATTGGTCGGCTTTATGTTTCTGGGCAACAGCGTGCTGGTCGCGTCGGTGCTGCCGTATATCTTCGGTATGTGGATCATGTTCTCCGGCCTGTCCAAGCTGGTCGGCGGCTTTGATCTGAAAAAGCTGAACTTTGACGGCTGGGGCTGGCTGGTTTTGATCGGCGCGGCGATGACGATTCTGGGCTTGCTGACGTTCTTCAAGCCAATGATCGGCACAGTGGCTCTGTCGGCCCTCTTCGCGATTGCTCTGATCGTCGAAGGCGCGCATGCCTTATTGCGCGGGATTTATTACCAACGCTTCTGGCTGTAACTTTCGAAGATCAGCACAGAAAAATCAAAACGGGAACGCCGCACAGGGAAAATGAACACCCCGATACCGGCACTCCCGTTTTTTTGTTCTGGCTTTTACGCAGAAAGAAAAATCCATATAAATGAAGAAAATCCCCGAACCCAAAGGCCCCGGAGAATTTATTGTTCTGCCTGCTGTGCAGAGGCAGGCCAACCGTGCTTTTGAAGATATCCCGCAGATTGGCGAGTTTGTCTGCCGCGTCCTGATTGTTGATATCATATCAAAAAAAATTTGATCTGAAGATTGACAAATTCAGTGTTTGACTGTATGATCAAAATACATCAAAAAAATTTGATATGAGGGAGGGAAACGATGGAGGAATATTCCAGCGACACCAAAATCTTTAAAGCGTTTTGCGATGCAAACCGGCTGAAAATTCTGGAGCTGCTCAAAGATGGCGAAAAATGTGCCTGCCGGCTGATCGAGATTCTGGATATCCGCCAGTCAGCGTTATCCTATCATATGAAGATTCTGTGTGATTCGGGCATTGTCGTCAGCCGTCAGGATGGGAAATGGACGCATTACTGGCTGAACGAGGAAGGCATTGAACACGCTGTGCGAAGACTGGCTTTCCTGACAGGGTGGAAAACGGACGAAATGTAGAAGTCATCGGCGGATGGCTTTTAAAAAATTTCAACATATCAAAATATTTTGATCTGAAAGAGGAAGGAAGTGTAAAATGGAGTTCTTACAAAATCTTTTGTCGCTGATTCAGGATCAGATTCTGGGAATGCGGTGGCTGAATCAGGGGATTGGCTTGCTTTTGGAAAAGTTGGGTTTGGATGTGACCTCAAGATGGGGCGGGAGCGTTCACTTCTTTCTATATGACGTGATTAAAATCACGGTGCTGCTGTGTCTGCTGATCTTGTTGATTTCTTATATTCAAAGCTATTTCCCACCGGAGCGCAGCCGGAAAATCCTGACGCGCTTTCATGGCGTCGGGGCGAACCTGATTGCCGCGCTGCTGGGCACGGTGACGCCGTTTTGTTCCTGTTCGTCGATTCCGCTTTTTATTGGCTTTACCAGTGCGGGGCTGCCGTTAGGCGTGACGTTTTCATTTCTGATTTCATCGCCGATGGTGGATCTGGGAAGTCTGGTTTTATTAATGAGTATTTTCGGTGCGAAGATTGCGGTGCTGTATGTGATCATTGGCTTAGTGATCGCAGTCGTGGGCGGAACCTTGATTGAAAAGCTGCAGCTTGAGGATCAAGTCGAGGACTTCATCCGTTCAGCCCGGGCCGGAACAGTGGACGATGTCGCAATGACCCGCAAAGACCGGCTGACTTATGCCCGCCAACAGGTTCAGGAAACGTTAAGCAAGGTGTTTCCTTATATTCTGGTCGGCGTCGGTGTTGGCGCGGTGATTCACAACTGGATTCCGGAAGTGTGGATCGAAGCGCTGCTGGGCAGTAAGAATCCGCTGGGCGTCGTGTTGGCGACCTTAGTCGGCGTTCCGATGTACGCCGATATCTTCGGCACGATTCCGGTTGCGGAAGCACTGTTGGCCAAAGGGGCGCAGTTGGGCACGATCCTGGCGTTTATGATGGCGGTGACGACGTTAAGCCTGCCGTCGATGATCATGCTGAAAAAAGCTGTGAAACCGAAATTGCTGGCGGTGTTCATCGCCGTCTGCACGATTGGAATTATTCTGGTCGGTTATCTGTTCAATGGCTTTCAGGGATTTTTAATCTAAGGAGGAAAAAGCAATGCGGATTTTTGGAAAACAAACGACCGGGAAGGCTTGCGGCTGTCAAACGCCTTCCATCAAAGCGGCAACGGTGAATTCGAACGAAGAGGAGGCCGGGATTAAAATTCTGGGTTCCGGCTGCGCGAAATGCGCCGCGCTGGAAAAGGCAGTCAGAACGGCTGCGGAAGAGCTGAAGCTGAACTGGCCGATCGCGCATGTGACGGACTGGACTGAGATCGCCGCCTATGGCGTAATGAGCACGCCGGCGCTGGTTGTGAAGGGGAAAGTCGTTTCTTATGGCAAAGTGCTGAGCGTCGATGAAGCGAAGACCCTGCTGAAACAATCCTGCTGATAACGTCGAATTCGCTCATCCCAATCTGAAAAAATCTCCGGAGAACGCAGGCTTCCCGGAGATTTTCTTATTTGTTATTCTGTTTGTTGCGCAGGTGCATGTAAACGGTGTTCTTGGAAATGTCCAACAGATTGGCGACCTTGATCACCGCATCCTTGATGTTGAAAATCCCGTAATCATCCAATCCCATCACGATCATTTTGTTTTTATTCGACGGCGCGATGGACGAATCGTTCATCACCCGCTCGCGGACGCTGCGCAGCGTCGATTCGATCAGCTCGTCGGAATTGTCCGCAAAGTTTTCCATCGCCGGCTGGCCTAATAACCCCGGCGTCTGCGGGACTAACGTCTTTACGAAATCATTCAGCGAGGTGTTCATATACAAATTCATGCAAAGCAGGCCGATGATCTTCCGCTTTTCCCCGCGGATCGCAATCGTCGTTGATTTGAGCGGTTCGCCTTTTTTGTTCGTGCTGAAATAGGTGATATAATCCTTATTCGTATTTTCGATTTTTTCCAGCATGTTTAACGCCAGATCGGTGATCGGCGCACCGATCTTTCTTCCGGTATGCGATCCATTGATGATGTTGATTACGGAATGTTCGTAATTTTCCAAGGAGTGCAGGACAATTTCATACCCTTCCCCCAGATAACAGGCCAGCCCTTCGATCATGTTGGAATAGGAGTTCAGAATTTCCTGATCTACCAGGGTCAGGTCGACAGATTGATAAGCCATAGTCTTTCCTCTTTTCTTCCATTTATTGTAAATGATCAACCCCGGTTCTGGCTATATGTAAGTACGCTTGTTTTTCCAGCTTTGACATTTTCCGCCGTGATGAAGCGGGTGATTGAGAACTGCGCTCCGTTGGTGATCACGCAGGGAATCGTCATATCATACCCTTTCGCCTGCAGCGCTTCCCGATCGAAGTGAATCAAGGTCGTGCCGGGCTTCACTTTATCGCCTTCGCGGACGAAGCATTCGAAGCCCTTGCCCTTTTCGTTCACCGTGTCCATGCCGATGTGGATCAGAAACTCCAGGCCGTCCTCCGCGCGCAGACCAATCGCGTGCAGCGTCGGGAAGACCATCAGCACCGTGCCTTTAAACGGCGCGACGATATACTCTCCGGCAGGCACGACCGCGAAGCCGTCGCCCATCATTTTCTGACTGAACGTCGTGTCCTGCACCTGCTCGAGCGGAACGATCCGGCCATCGCAAGGAGCCAGTACCGTCGGCTCGGTTTCTTTCTTTTTCAACAAATTAAACATGGTTTTCCTCCTGCCACTGAATCAGCGCGGCCTTGATTCGTTCTAAAGCGGCGATCACCTTGGCGTCGTCCCGGTACACGCCCAGCACGATGCGCAGATGACCTTCCCCGCCCGGGCCGTAATTTTTCCCATCGTTGACGGCGACTTGAGCGTGCTTCACCAGATACTGCACGATCTGCGAGGAATCGCCCAATCGGGACACGTCCACCCAGCATAAGAAGCCGGACTGCGGCAGATCGGCGTGCACGTTGGGGATGGAATTGAGAATCTTTTCCGCAGCATGCCGGCGGACGTCGAACGCCCGTTCAAATTCCTGCATAAACGACGGATCCTCCAGAGCGGCGATCAATGCTTTCTGGCAGGCGGTGTTGGTTGCGCCCAAAACGGAAACCGCGTTGGCGTACAGCGAATCCATGATCTCATCGCCGCAGACCAGATAACCGACGCGCAAACCGCTCAAGCCCATGCCCTTGGAAAAGGAGAAGACCGTCACAGTGCGCTCAAACAACCCGTCCATGGCGGCCGGGGTGATCATTTCGTTCTCGTAACAAAAGTCTTCAAACGCCTGATCGCAGACCAGAATCAGATCGTGGCGGATCACAAAGTCCCGCAGAATTTCCAGTGACTGCCGGTTATATACGGTCGTCGTCGGATTGTTCGGATGGGTCAGCACGATCATTTTTGTTTTTTCACTGACGGTTTGTTCCAGCAGCTCTGCTTCCAGCTGATAGCCGGTTTCCGGACGCAGCGGGACGGGAACGACGCGCCCGCCCATGATTTCAATGTTCAGCGTGTTGTTGGGATAGCTGGGCGAGGGAATCAGAACTTCGTCGCCATCCTCGATAAACGGCAGGATTGCGAAATACAGACCGCTGTCCGAGCCGGGCGTGATCAGAATGTTGCGCTCAGGATCGACAAGCAGGTGATTCTTTGTTTTCAGCTTTTCCGCGATCTTCGCTTTCAGCTGGGAGGAACCGATTGGTGCGGTGTAGTGCGGCGCGGACGGATGCCGGATCGCGTCGATCAACGCCTGCTCGACGTGCTTGGGCATGGAGGCGTCCGGCATAAACGGATCAGCCCAGCCCATCAACGCGACGCCCTGTTTCTCCATTTCCTGATAGGCGCTGCCGACGTCGGCTTTTTCCACAGCGGTAAACAGACCGCCCTCGGCTTTGCGGAAAGCGGGAATCATTTTCTCTTTCATCGTGTTGTTTCCTTTCTATGAAACAGGGGCTGCCTGGCGCAGCCCTGTTCTTATCATCCATTGTAGACTATGTCCCTTTTTCCAAGGGAGCGGCAAGCTGAACCGTCGGCGTGGGAGGGACCGGCAGTTCAGCGGAAAGGGGATGGACTCAGCGGTTTTCGTCGAAGCCGAAGATGACCGTCAGCACCGCGGAGACGATAAACGAGATCGCAAACGCCGCCATGACCAGCCAGACGTTGCTCGGATTGTCGCCGAAGAACATCGCAAAGTTCAGGAACGACGGGCCGCCCATCGCATAGGCTTTCAAAGCGAAGAAGGAAGCGAATGCACCGCCGCAGGCGCCGCCGATGGCCGCAGCCATAAACGGTTTCTTAAACTTGAAATTGATGCCGTAGATCGCCGGTTCGGTAACGCCGGTCACCGCGGCGATCGTGGCGGATGCCGCAATCGTTTTGGTCTTCGGGTTCTTGGATTTCAGCCAGACGCCGAATGCCGCGCCGGCCTGCGCCATGTTCGCAGAACCGCTGGCTGGCGAAATATAGTTGAAGCCCTGCGTCGTGATGCCCTGTACCAGAACCGGAACCATGCCGTGATGAATACCCAGGACAACCATCGCAGAATAGATGCCGCCGTAGATCAGACCGGCGAAGACGCCGCCTTTTTCAAACAGAACGGTCACAACCGCCGCCAGCTGCAGGCCTACCCAGTTGGCGACCGGCCCGATTGTCATCAAGGCGATCGGCGTCGCGATTAACATCGTTAAGCACGGAACCAGAATGATCTTCAGCGCGCCCGGAATGAATTTGTCGATCATGCGTTCCACCCAGGAAGCAAACCAGATCGCAAAGACCATCGGCAGCACAGAGGACGAATAATTAACAACCGTGAACGGAATTGCCAGGAAGGAGAACGTCGTCGTACCTTCCGCGATTAAGCCGGCCCAGTTGCCCGACATCATCGCCGCGCAGATCGTCAGCGCGACGAACTGGTTCATCTTGAACTGCTTTGCGGCGGAAGCTGCTAACAAGAACGGCAGGAAGGTAAAGATCCCGTTGGCAATCGTGTTGATCACAAAGTAGGTATTGCCGGAGCTGTCCAGACCGAATACGACGGCGATCGTCAGAATGGCGCGGACTAAGCCGGCGCCGGCCAGTGCGGGAACGATTGGATTGAAGATGCCCGCAATCGTTTCAAAGAAGCCGGTTAAAAGATTTCCCTTCTTCTTTTTCAGATCGGATTTGACGTCGTCCAGATTTTCTTCGACCGCCGCTTCTTCGGAAAGACCAGTGAGTTCGATGAAATCCTTATACACGTTGGCGACGTCGGTGCCGATGACGATCTGCGTCTGTTTCCCCTTGTTGACGACGCCCATCACACCTTCGACCTGATTGAGCGCTGCTTCGTCAACCAGCGAGGTATCCTTTAAGTTCAGGCGCAGGCGGGTCATGCAGTGAGCCGCGGTGGCAATGTTGGCGGTGCCGCCGACATGCTTGAGGATGTTTTCGACCAGTTGTTTGTTTTTCATTCTGTTTTCCTCCTTATTTATGCGCTAGTATTTCGACTTCACACAAGACGCCCTTGGGAATCTCCCGCACGGCGACGCAGGAGCGGGCCGGGCAGTGGGTGAAGGTTTCGCCATAGATCTGATTGAACGCCGCGAAATCGTTCATGTCCGCTAAGAAGCATGTCGTTTTCACAACGTCGCTGACAGTCATGTCCGCTGCTTCAAGAATTGCCTGAATGTTTTTCATCACCTGCCGGGTCTGGCTTTCAATCGTGTCGCCTGCGATCTCGCCGGTTTCCGGATCGACCGGAATCTGACCGGAAGCGAATAAAAAATCGTTCAGCCGGACAGCCTGGGCATAAGGCCCGATCGCTGCCGGTGCTTTGGGTGTTGCAATCTTTTCTCTCATCTGAATCCCCCTTTTTGGTAAATTAATTTTTACACTTTCAGATTATCACTGAATAATAATTTAGTCAACTATAAATAATGAAATTATTTTTATTGATTTAACCGGTTACATGCTCTATAATGAAAATGTAAATGAAATTTAGTTCAGTAAATCAAAGAAAAGGAGTAAACCAATGAAACAACTGAAAAGCTTTCCGGAAAACTTCTTCTGGGGCGCTGCTTCGGCGGCCAACCAATGCGAGGGGGCCTGGCAGGCCGAAGGCAAGGGCGTCAGCATTTCCGACGTCATGACTAACGGCACGCATAAAGAACCGCGCCGGATCACCCCGGTGATCGACGAAGACCGCTACTTCTATCCAAGTCATGAGGCTGTCGATTTCTATCATCATTATCAAGAGGATATCGCGCTGTGCAAGGAAATGGGCTTCAATATCTTCCGCATGTCCGTCAACTGGACGCGGATTTTCCCCAACGGCAATGAAAGTGAACCCAACGAAGCCGGTCTGGCGTTCTATGACCGCGTGTTCGCCGAGCTGAAAGCGGCGGGGATCGAGCCGCTGGTTACGATCTATCACAATGAAAATCCGTTCGCGCTGACGCAGGAATGCAACGGCTGGGCCGACCGGCGCTGCATCGACTATTATCTGAATTTCTGCCGGGTTCTGTTTGAGCGTTACAAAGACGTCGTCAAATACTGGATTCCGTTTAATGAAATCAACTGCCTGACGACCAAGCTGGGTAACTGGAATCATGCCGGCATCCTCAACGAAGGAACGGAGTTCTTCACCGATCAGGTCGATAACCCGAACCTGCGGTTTGCCGCGCTGCATCATCAGTTCGTCGCCAGCGCCCGGGCGGTGAAGCTGGGCAAAGCGATCAATCCGGATTTCCAGTTCGGCACGATGATCTGCCATATCACGGTGTATCCGCTGACGTGCAATCCGGATGACGTGCTGATGACCCAGCAGGAAGACCTGATGCGCAACTGCTTCAGCGGCGACGTGCAGGTCAAGGGTGTTTATCCTTATTATATAAAGCGTTACTTTGAACGCCACGGGATTGAATTTGAGATCACTCAACAGGATTTAAAGGAGCTGCGCGAGGGCACGGTGGATTTCTATTCGTTCAGCTATTACATGTCCAACTGCATCAGCTCGGATC
>NZ_CFQZWI010000032.1:0-28811 GCF_986127675.1 Holdemania sp.
TCTTAAATTTGTTGATTTATACTCGAATCCAGAAAATTATGTAACTTTGACCTCTGATGATTGTTCAATGGTTAAAAATGAGCTTACACCGCTGATTCAACCTGATGAAGATGAGATCAGCGCAGTGCGATTTGATGCTTTAATGTATCAGATCGAGTTAGCGTATCTAATGAATAATCGGTATATGAAAGGGTATAGAGATTTAACTAATAAGGTTAAAGGGATTTCCAACGTAGCCAACATTCCGGAAATTCAGGTTCATTCAGACTTAATCAACAAAATCCTGCATACAGATTATTTGGACAATAGCGGAATTAATGAGTTTGAGGAAATCAGAGAAAAATTTAGAAGTCTTATGAAATACTTGCCGAAAGGAAAAATAAGTAAATATGACACTAATTTTGAAGATGATATTCTTTCTATAGAATGGCATGAGTCAGAACTTAATCAAACTAACTTGGAAAATTATAAAGCGAAGATTGAATATTATATTAAGCAGCATCAACAAGACAATCCAGCCATCATAAAACTCAAGTCCAATGAACCTCTAAATTCCAAGGATCTAAAGGATTTAGAATACATTCTTTGGATTGAATTGGGAACGCAACAAGACTATTATTCAGAGTTCGGAGATAAACCATTAGGTGAATTTGTCAGAGAAATTGTAGGCTTGGATATGAATGCCGCGAAAGGGGCGTTTGCGGAATATCTGGATGATGCGGAGCTGAATAGTAATCAGATTTATTTTGTCAATCAGATTATTGAATATATTGTAAGAAACGGTATGCTAAAGGATCCAGAAGTGCTTAAACATACACCGTTTACAGATAAAGGTACGATCCTTGAATTGTTTGGTAATGATTTAAACATGTTAAATGGAATTCAGAATGTTATTAAAAGAATCAATTCTAATGCTTTATCCTGAGATGCAAGTTCTAGGTCTAAGTAAGAATGCGTTATATCATTAAAGCTGGGATAAATTGCTGCCCAGCTTTTAAACTATTTGGGATTTTGATTCTCAGAGTAAATGATTTTATTAGATAATTGCTATTCTTTTGTTCGTAGATTTCGATATCAGATAAATTTAAAAAATTTGATAAGTTATGCCGGAACGGGAATATTGTTTTTCAATTCACTTTAAGCTATTAACAGCATATAAAATTGAGATGTAGAATTTTTTTGAAATTAAGAAAAGATAATTCCAGTAAAACAGATCAGACTACTCAAATCGTCTTGACATTAATGGACTATTGTAGTAGTCTTTATTTAACAAGAAGACTATTGAAGTAGTCTGAAAGGAGGACAGGATGAAATTATTCGATTCTGAATTAAAAATCATGGACGTCTTATGGCGGAAAGGCAAAACACCGGCAAAGGAAATTGCTGATGAGCTGGGCCAGAGCATCGGCTGGAATAAGAATACTACGTATACCGTGATCAAAAAATGTGTGGATAAGGGCGCGGTTTTGCGCACGGAACCCAACTTTCAATGTGAGGCGTTAGTCCGCCGGGAAGAGGTTCAGAAAGAGGAAACCACGGAGCTGATCAATAAAATGTTTGGTGGAAGCGACGAGCTGTTCTTTTCTTCCTTCTTAAAGAATAAGGGACTCAGCGATGAAAAAGCCGACGAACTTCTGAAGCTGATCGAAAAGATGAAATGAGGAAAAAATCATGTGGATTATTAAAATGAATATGCCACTGGTGCTGATGAGTTTGGTCGGGGGCGGAATGATCGTCATCGTGGTGCTGCTCAAAAAAATATTCGGACGGTTTCTGCCGAAACGGTTGTTTCCGCTTTTATGGATCTGCGTCCTGATTCGTCTGCTTCTTCCCTTTTCATTATCGACGCCGTTCAATCTGACTTCACTGCCTGACTGGAAGCTGCCGGTATTCTTTGAACGGTTTGCGGAAAGCACAGATGTGATTGTACAAGCCGGGACCGCCGGTCAGACTGCGGAAACAAATGTAACCGAGGATCGGCAAATTGCTTATACAACGACTAACGAAGTTGCGCAGTCAGTGCTTCCGGCATTTCAATGGAATTGGATAACAATTCGCATTGCCGGAACGCTGCTTTTGGGAGGATTTTTATTCTGGCGCTATACCCAGACGCGCCGCAAATTTGACGATAGTATTTTGATTGAAGACGATGAACGAGTCAGATCCATTCTGGAAGAACGAAATGTGCGGGCGGAAGTATATCTCAACGATCAGATTGAAGGTCCGCTGGTTTCCGGCGTGCTGCGTCCACTGATTTTCCTGCCCGCAAGCCTGGATTTCCGGGATTCGGAACTGCTGCGATACATCCTGCTTCACGAATGCGCGCATATCCGCCGCCGGGATAACCTGATGAAGCTGGCCGCATTGCTTGCGCTCTGTATCCACTGGTTTAATCCGCTGGTCTGGCTGATGGTCAACTGGATCAGCCGGGATCTTGAGGAAGCGTGCGACGAAACGGTGCTGACGATTCTGGACGTCCAGCAGCGTCAAAGCTATGCCCGGGCGCTGATTCAGATGTCGCGCAAACGTCTGAAATTTGCCTGGAACTACTGTGCATTCAGCCGCAATGAAGTGGAACGCCGGGTCCGCAGCATCGCTGCCTATAAACCGTTGAAGAAAATTATGACAGTCAGTTGTCTGGGCCTGTTGGTCAGCTTTACCATGATCACCGCGGCGGCAGCCCAAACCCCGTTTTCCTCAGAGCTGTCGTCCATGTGTTCCAGCGCGGACTCCCGCTTTATGCTGGAAGCGGAACTGACGCGGGATCTCAATCTGCCATCGACGCAGGAAATCCGCAGCCGTGCCGATCAAGCCTTGATCCAGTTATTGCGCCAGAATCCGCAGGATGGCCTGAACGTCTTGAGAGTAAAAGCCGCAGCCGCGCTGGCTGCCGAATTTCACGCCGAGCCGCGGGCCTTCCATATTGCCGCTTATCTCAACTTAAGCGATGAGATACTGGATCAGGAATATCAGGAACATGAGCTGATCTATGACCACGAAGGCTACACTTACCAGGGGAAAAAGGTCAGAGTGATGGAGGACAAAATGGCCGGCCGATACTCAATGCAGAGCGATGGTCAGGTCGACGTTTATATTGAACGCGATGACCACGGCCAGATCGTTGATCTGAAAATCTACAGGGTTCAAGATTAATTTGTCTCTGATTCAGATAGGACACTTTGGAACAGGAAAGAATAAGTTTTACATCGGAGTTTTTACGCTGATTAATTTTAAGAAACGGATAAGATAAAAGGATAAGATAAAAGAAAATCAGAATGCAGATTGATACGTACAATGACAAGGATACAAAGTCCGTATCATTATTCAGAAGCAACAGGCATTCTGGTTTTTATCATGATTTTAGAAAGATGAATTTCGCAGTCTATCGTCACAAGTCAATGAGTTAAGTTTTAAGGTTTGCATGTCTTGCATGGGATATAGCCCATGTTGATCACTTCTTCTCGATCACCATGATAATCCCAACGATTACTGCTTTTTATGGTTTTGACGTGGCGACAGCTTGGATAGTGAAATTTCATTGTATTTGTATTTAATACATAATCACCACCCTCACTTTGATATCCTTGCTGACTTGAGGATTCCGATTCCAGGACAATTTGTTTTTCGCTGACGGCAACGGTAATATAATCTTCCAATCCATCACCTTCTACATGGATTTTGGTTGTCCCTGCAGCGACGCCATTGACATTGCCTTGAGAATCGACCGTTGCAATTTCTTCATTATCAGAATAATAGTTTAAATAAGAAGGTGTATTCCCGCCGCTTGAACCATACTGAACATAGGTGCTGACAGTATCTCCGATTTTGATTTGCCAGGCGTTGCTATAATAAGAAGTATTTGCGTATAATAAGAGGGTTTGAGGAGACTGTGCCGGTTCCGGCGTCGGCGCGGGAGTTGGAATCGGGGTAGACTTGACTGCCGGTGAAGGCGTTGGCGAAGGGAGCGAACTTGCAGCGGGCGAAGTGGATGAAGTTGGAGAACTCTCTCCAGCTTTCTGTTCCTGCTCCTTTTCTGCTCCGTTTGAAACGTTTTTTTCTTCTTTCTGCGATTCATTGAAATCGTTGACCGCAAGAGCATCGGGTTCCTGAGTTGCCTCAACTGTAGCGGCAGGTGTGGCAGCGGCGGCCGGTTTATCTGCGGAAGGAACATTGGAAAATAAGATCCCTGAAAAGAACAAAAAAAGCATAAGAACAACAGTCAGACTGGGTTTGACTCTGTATTTCTTCTTTATTTCTGCGATGGATTTGATCGGGGCAATGAACAAAGCTGCGAAAATGAACAGGACTGTTGCGAATAATCCACCTCCGGAAATAAAGTTGGCCAGAGCTATCAAGGCGATGAATGCAGCGAGGATTCCGGTTAAGCAACGTAAAAGGACGGGGCCTGGCGATGATTTCTTTTTCATGAAAATGAACTCCTTTCATAACGGCCTGGAATATAAATTTATTATATCATTAAACATTCTTTACTCTAATTAATTTGAAAGAAGCAGGGAAAATGAGTCCTCGTTTTGTAAAACAGGGAAAAAGTTGTTTCATTAGCGTGATCAAGGCTCAGAAAGAGGATTGATGAAAGGATGTCAAAAATAAATCAGTAAGCTGAAAAGAATAAAAAACAGGCATATTGCCTGATGTGATATCGGAAAACCCGCGGTTCAATTTTTTGATCTGATTTTCATTCTTTGATAATCATTTTTCATTTTATCGGTAAAGCAGAATCGAAGGAAATAAGAACAAATACGGCGCCGTCAAAACTGCCAGAACCAACGCCGCTTTGCGCTTCTCACTGAGCGACCAGTCCAGCTTGCGGAAACTGATTTTGAGGTTGAAAAAATAAATCAGAGCCCCTGCTGTCGCCACTATCAGCGCAACAAGCAGAAATCCGGCAAAGTTGGAAAATGGATTAAACTGCATTGCGTAGGGAAACGGATCGCTCAAAACGGTGGAGAGAATAAGCAATATTGCGGCGCCGATGAAATCCGCCAGATAACCAAACGCAAAGATCCCAGGAAAGCTCTTTTTCCAG
Organism: Holdemania sp.; assembly: GCF_986127675.1. Lineage (NCBI taxonomy): Bacteria > Bacillati > Bacillota > Erysipelotrichia > Erysipelotrichales > Erysipelotrichaceae > Holdemania > Holdemania sp. The sequence continues at coordinate 5,048 of NZ_CFQZWI010000032.1, forward strand.
GCTAAAACGAAAGACTTATGATTCATCTTGCAGCCCAGGGCCAACACCAGCGAATCAATCGCGGCGTTCCCAAGGAATGTGATCAGGAAAAGCCAGGTGGAAGGAATAAACAAAAAGAACCAGATGGGAAACAGAATATTATAGAAGCGATCTTTTTTCATAAGCTCTCCTTTACTGAATCAGGCCATTGCGCCAGCTCTGGATTTTCAGCAGCGGCGTATCATTGCCTTGTGAAGATTCCGGTTATCTCTATTATATAAGGAAAAACGATGTGAAGGAAGAAGACCGGCGAAACGTAAGAAAATTGTAATGGGCCGGTATGAATCACTTACCTTTTTATGCCGGCAAGGAAACCAGAGATAAAAGTAACGTTTGACAGCCAGCCTCTTAATCCAGTATGATGAACGAAACAAGACTGTTCGCTGCCGCTTCTGAAAATGGATTTTGTCCGCTGGAAATAAGCGGAAGCGGCAAAGAAGGAAAGGAAGGATCTTATGGAAGCGATCGTTCGTGTCGTTGTGCATCTGGCTTGTTTTGCGCTGGCACTGTACGCCATGCAGGCCCTGAACTATGAAAAACTGATCCGCAAAGGGCGTGTCGTGCAGGCTCAGCTGCTGTATATTCTGACCGCGATGTGCATCGCTTTGTTAGCGGCGCAGTTTTTACTCAATCTCGTCATCAAGATCCATGTATAAACAAAAAGGATAGGGACATACTCACCACTAGAGGTGAAATCCATGTATATGTACGAAAAGAAAAGTACCAAAGGCAAAGCGACAGCCGTGATCTTGATGACGATGATTCTGATTCTGATCTCCGGTTTCTTCATTGCCAATTCCACTTTATTCAACAACAAACCCGTCCTTCCGGTCAATCAGCCGGACGCCGTGGCTTCCCTGCATATCCCGGTCGTGCTGCCGGCAGACGAAACCGTCGCCGCGCCGTTTGCGATCAACGCCAAGGAAGTCCTGCATTTCTTCGATAAAACAAAAAGCGAAGACGTGCTCAGTCAGGCTGTTACGGAATTTGAAGGCGTATATCGTCCGAATCAGGGACTCGATTACGCGTATGACGGCAAAGTCTTCGAGGCCACGGCGATGCTTGGCGGAACGGTGACGGAAGTCAAAGAAGACGCGATGTTCGGCAAGAGCGTCACGGTGAAAACCGGGGAAGATCTGGAAATTACCTATCAGAGCTTATCCCAGGTATCGGTGAAAAAAGATCAGGTTGTCAATCAGAACGATGTCCTTGGCCTGGCAGGCGAAAACATCTATAACAAGGATCTGGGAATCCATCTTCATGTCGTGGTGCAGAAGGACGGTAAGCTGATTGATCCGGCAACGGTCATCGGCATGAAGCCGGCTGAAATAAAATAGCACTTCGGTGCTGTTTTTTTCTGACAGGTACGCGCTGCGATAGCCCTTGAAATAGTTACAAATTCATTAATTCTGGTGTTATTTTAAGGAGTTGTGTTATAATGTTTGTGTTTACACGAGATGCGGAGGTTGGTTTATGTTGTTTACCAAAGAAGTAGGTATCGACTTAGGTACCGCGAATACATTAATTTACGTTAAAGGAGAGGGCATCGTGTTGAACGAGCCTTCCGTTGTTTCATTAGATGCAGAAACGAAGAAGTGCCTGGCTGTCGGCCAGGACGCGAAGGAAATGCTGGGCAGAACTCCGGGCCGCGTCAGTGCGATCCGTCCGTTAAAGGACGGCGTCATCGCCGACTTTGAAGTCACTGAGCTGATGCTTGAGCATTTTATCCGCAAGCTGAAACTCAAGGGAATGTTCTCCCGTCCGACGATTCTGATCTGCTGCCCGTCGAACATCACGTCCGTCGAACGCAACGCGATCCGGGACGCGGCTTACCGCTGCGGCGCCAAGCGCGTTTACATCGAAGAGGAACCAAAGGTTGCGGCGATCGGTGCGGGTCTGGATATCGCCAAGCCGACAGGCTCGATGGTTCTGGATATCGGCGGCGGTACAACCGACGTCGCGATTCTGTCCCTGGGTGAAATCGTCACCAGCACGTCCTTAAAGATTGCGGGCGATAAGCTCGACCGCGATCTGATCAAATATGTAAAGGAAAGCTATAAGCTGTTGATCGGCGACCGCACTGCGGAAGAAATCAAGAAGCGCATCGGCACGGCCTGGAGAGGCAGCCGCAGCGATTCGATGGACGTCAGCGGGCGTGACCTGGTCACCGGTCTGCCGCACACGATCACGCTGAATTCGGAAGAAACAGAACTGGCCATGCGCGAAAGCCTGCAGGACGTCGTCCGGGCCTGCCGTACAGTTCTGGAACAGACACCTCCGGAATTGAGTGCGGATATCGTCAGCCGCGGCGTAGTCTTAACCGGCGGCGGCGCGCTGCTGCAGGGGATCGATCAGCTGCTGATCAACGAGCTGAACGTTCCGGTGTATGTCGCTGAAAACGCGCTGTCCTGCGTAGCGGAAGGCACGGGCGTCATGCTTGAAAATCTGCATCTTGTTCGCTAGTAACCAACAATATCGCTGATTCAGCGATATTTCTTTATCGTAGTCTGGGGGTACTTTCAATGCTGCATTTGATTGAAGGCGCCTTTCCGTTCTTTGCGCTGCCGTTTGTGATTTCTCTGATCTGCGTACCGATTGCCAAGCGCATCGGATTCGCCTTAAAGGTGTACGCAGTGGAAAACAACCGAACGGTTCATCACGGAAAGATAGTGCAGATGGGCGGTCTGGCCGTTTTCGTCGCCTTTATGATTTCAATGGCCTGTTTTTTGAAGGCTGACTCGACCATCAACGGGATCCTGATCGGAGGCTCGGTGGTCTTTTTGGGCGGCTTGCTCGACGACATGATCAATTTGTCGCCATTAAAAAAACTGTTGTTTGAAGTCGCCGGGGCGCTGATCGCGATCCTGGTCGGCGGTATCGGCCTGACGTCGATCACCCTGCCATTTGGCATTGAGATCAATATGATGCCGTTTTCCTTTCTTGTTTCGTTTATCTGGATTGTCGGCGTGACCAACGCGATCAACCTGATCGACGGGCTGGACGGCTTATCGGCAGGCATCTGCTTTATCGTCGTCTGCACGATCGGCTTCATCGGTTTCTTTATGGGACGCCGGGATATTCCGGTGATCTCCTTGATCCTGGCGGGTGCGATCGCCGGATTTCTGCCGTACAATTTCCATCCGGCGTCGATCTTCCAGGGCGACTGCGGGGCGTTGTTCCTCGGATTCACGCTGGCCTGTCTGTCGCTGCTGGGGTTTAAGACGACGACGTTCATCACGCTGGGCTTCCCGGTGATCATTCTGTTCGTTCCGATTTCCGACACGCTGATCGCAATGGTGCGGCGGAAGCTGAGCGGCAAGGGGATCATGCAGGCAGACCGCTCGCATTTGCATCACATCTTAATGTATAAGCTGAAACTGGGACACCGCAACACCGTGCTGGTGCTGTATCTGGTGACGGCGCTGTTTGGCGGCTGTGCCGTCTTGAGCTATTTTAATGAACAATGGGGCATGATCATGCTTGTGTTGCTAACGATTGTGGCCGAGATCTTTGTGGAAGCGACCGAAATGATCAATCCAAAGTGGCATCCGTTATTGGGACTGTGCCGGCGCCTGACGGGACATCCGAAGAAGAAGGCGTTAGTCGAGGAAACAGATCCGAGCGACGCCAGCGAAATCCTGAGTGAAACAGAGTCCGATGCGGAGCATATGGAAGCAAAGAATCAGGAAGAGAAGGGACGGCCGGCAAAGACAGAAGCCTCGAAAGAGGAAGAGCCATCGGATGAAAATGAAGCAGATTCCGAGAAGAACGAAGACCTGAAATAAAAGAAATAAAAAAGACACGGAATTGGAAGGGGTTTGCGAACTTCATGAATTCCGTGTTTTTAAATGCATAAAAACTGTTTTTTTTACGGTGGGGAAAGACAGAAGAAAGACAGAAGAAAGGCAGAAGAAAGACAGAAGAAAGACAAGAAAGACTGTTAGCCGTCAGCCATTTTCGTTAAGCTTCAAACAACGCTTCGAAATAATGAATGAGATAATGATAAAACGGATGAATCAGGGCTGTCCGGGCGCTGTCCTGCGGATGCAGGGAGATTCTTAATTCCCGGGCACATTGCGGACTGGCTATCGGAATCAGCTTCACGTCTTCGCCGATGGCTCCCCAGGTATGTTCAGGCCAGAAACCGATGCCGCTGCCTGCGCCGATCAGATTGCGCACCGTTGCCGGGCTGTCGCTTTCAAAGATAATTTTCGGCTGAAAGCCTGCCGCCTGACAGAATTGATCGCAGATCTTCCGGAATTTCCGGTTTCCGGCCAGACAGATAAAGCCTTCTTCCTTTAACTCTTTTAAATCAATGGAACTCAGCCTGCTGTAAAGGGAGGCAGAAGGAACCGCAAGCAGAATCGGTTCCCGGAAAGAAACGGAATTGTCCACTTGGTGCGAAACCGCCGGCAGTTCCGTCAGCGTATCGACAGATAAATCACAAATTTGCGTCAGTTCATTCTGCATGATGGAAAACAAGATTTCCGAATGATCATGTTTATAGGCGATCACGGCGTCCGTCACAGCCCGGGAAGCCGCCAGGACATTGATATGCAGCGTGCAGGCACTGCGCTGAGCTAGCTGCCGCATCTGCTCGGGGATCTGATCTAAAGCTGACAGAGGTTCGCGAAGCATACCGTAAAGCGCACGGCCATAGTCCGTCAGCACGATGTTGCGGCCGCGCGAGGCAACCAGGGGAATGCCGAGTTCATCCTCCAACCGGTGAATTGATTTGGTGATCGCCGGTTGTGCGACGTGCATCCGTTCTGCAGCCCGGGTCACGTGCTGAAGCTCGGCCACGGCGGCAAAATAGCGTAGCTGGGTTAACTCCATAATTCTTCCTCCTTTCATAACGGTTTGTTATTAATTCGATCAATATTAACTATTACTTATTATACATGAACGGTGCTATACTTGGAAAGTCTGATAGGGGGTTTTTTATGAATAAGGATTTAACCGTAGGGAAACCGGCGGTTGTGCTGTGGAAATATTCGCTTCCCCTTTTCGGGAGTATTATTTTCCAACAGCTTTACAACATTGCCGACAGCTTTGTGGCCGGCCGCTGGATCGGTACGTCGGCCTTGGCGGCCGTGGGAAATTCCTATGAAATTACATTGATTTATATCGCGTTTGCGTTTGGCTGCAATATCGGCACGTCAGTCGTTGTAGCGCGGCACTTCGGATCGAAAAATTATAACCGGCTGAAGACGGCGGTGACGACCTCGCTGATCACCAGCACGGTGATCGGACTGGCGCTGACCGGGCTGGGCTTGATCGGCGCGGACTTCCTGTTGAAGCTGATTCAGACGCCGGCGGAAATCTTCGGGGATTCGTTAGAATATCTGTTAATTTATCTGGGCGGCTTCCTGTTTCTTTTAATTTACAACATTGCGACGGGGATTTTTTCAGCGCTGGGTGATTCGCGGACGCCGTTTTATTTCCTGGCGGTGTCTTCCGTTACGAATGTGTTTGTCGATATTCTGTTTGTCGCGCAGCTGAACATGGGCGTGGCTGGCGTAGCATGGGCGACGTTTCTTTGTCAGGGCGTTGCGGCGGCCGCGGCGTTGACCGTCGTGTTGAAACGGCTGCAAAGTCTTCCGGAAAGCGGAAAGGCGCCGCTGTTTTCCACTGTTTGTCTGAGAGAGCTGACGCTGATCGCGGTGCCGAGTATCTTACAACAGGGCTTTATTTCCGTTGGCAATATCATGATTCAAAGCATGATCAACGGCTTTGGCATGGCGGCGGTGGGCGGCTATTCCGCGGCGGTGAAGCTGAATAATATGACGATCACTTCGATTACGGCGATCGGCAACGGGATGTCCAATTATACGGCGCAGAATGCCGGGGCCGGAATCCCGGAACGGATTGAAGCGGGACTTTCGGCTGGAATCAAACTGGCGGGGATGATCGCGCTGGTGTTCGCGGGGCTGTATCTGGCGGCCGGTCCGGCGTTTGTCGGCTTGTTTATCACCGACGGCAATCAGGCGGCCTTATCCGCCGGCGTGATGTTCTTGCGCATCGTTTCGCCGTTCTATCTGGTGATCGCGGTGAAGCTGATCGCGGATGGAGTGCTGCGCGGAGTGAATCGGATGAAGCTGTTTATGACGGCGACGTTGACGGATCTGGTTATCCGCGTCGTCTGCGCTGGTCTTTTCTCAACGGTTCTGGGGCTGGGCTTAACCGGAATCTGGCTGTCCTGGCCGGTTGGCTGGCTGATCGCAGCCACAATGTCGGTGTCCTTCTACCGTGCGGTGAAGCAGCAGCGCTTCGATATCCCGCAGGAAGCGATCCAGCCGGAAATGCCGGCCGAAGAAACGGCGGCGGAATGGATCGAAAGTGAAGCATGATCCAAACTGAGCCAGATCTGAAATAACGCTGTATATTCTGATTTTTGATCCATTGGGTCAAGATGGAAACCTGATGCAATGATTCAATCCCGCATCGGTGGTGAACGCTTTCTGGATTTGCGTTGCCGCCGGTAAAGGGGATTGGATCGGAAGTCAGGTTTTTCTTTTGGAACCGGATGAGGTTGAATTAATTTTTCTGCAATACTTGTGAGCGGCAGGCAGGGAAATTCGTATGCAGAAAAAAAGTATTCTCGCAAACCGAGAAGAAAGCAGGCAAAATGTGAAATCGGGCAACATTATAATCAGGAAGGTGAAGAATGATGAAAAACAACCTGATGCTTGAACGTCCGGCTTTGAATTTGTCGCCGATTTACAGTGAAGATCCTTCGCTCAAGGAACAGTGGGGAGCGTATCTCTCATTAAAGGAAGAAGAATTTTCCGCGCTGTCGGTCCGGCAGGCGCATTGCCATCTGGTCAGCGAAGCGAACTGGCTCAACCGCAAGGATGCCCGCAGCTGTGTCCAGCTGGGCGTGAAAGCGAAGATCGGTGATATCTGTTACATCGACTTTGGCCAGGCGTATCTGAATGAAGCGGGTTTTCAGCACTTCGGCGTGATCCTGTCCTTCTGCAATGGCAAAGCGTTCGTCGTGCCGATGACGTCCAATCCGGTAACCTATAAAATGGCGTATGATCCGATCGAATGTCCGAACGGCCGCCGGCATCTGATGCGGATTGGTCTGATCGAAGGCATGAAGAAAGAGTCGGTGCTGTTTCTGAACGACTGCAAATACATCAATACCGCCCGGATTATAGACGTCAAAGCGACGATCCCTGAAAACAGCGCGCTGTTCCGTCATATTGTCAACCGCGTCAAAGAATGCCTGATGCTTTAGAAATTGAAAAGAACTGGAAGATTCGACAGGGTTTTCAGCGAAGCTTTCTTACAATAGCCTTAAGAAGGTGAAAAACATGAGTCAGCTGACCCTAAAGAAGTCTACGGCATGGCTCCGGAAGTTTCATAGGAGCGATGGGTTTTTAGTTTTCAGTTTTTTCTTCACTGCGCTTTCATTTCGATCCGCAGTGTTTCTTTATCCCGGACTGGCCTTTTTCTATCAGCGCAACCGCAGGGAGGGAATGGCGGCGGCAATCGGCACGCTGGCTGGCAGCTGTTTCTCTGGCTTTGCCGGATTTTACTGTCAATTACTGCTGCTGGTCTTCTTCCTGCTGCTGATTTGTCTGATCCAGCTTTTGCGGCAGAATTTATTCGCGTGGTTTCCAATGATCTGCGGTCTGAACGTCCTGCTGGCCAGTCTGGCGACCGGAACGGCCTTCGCGCAGGGGTTGGCCGCGGCGGGGGCGGGGGTTCTGATCTGCCGCTTCACCCAGTCGGACTGGATGTGGATCGACACGGAATTCAAGCTCAGCATGATGATGCTGGGAATTCTCGGAAGCAGTCTGATCTATCCGATCATGACCATCTTTCCATTGGAAGGCGCATGGATGGCGTCGGTGCTGGTGATGGCATGTCTGGCCATGACGATGCCGGTGCGTGAATATCTGGCGTTGTGTTTAGGCTTGTTATTCTGTTTTCCCATCGGCAGTCATACGCCGGTCTGGTGCGCGGCGTTGTTATTGTTGAACATCCTGCGGCAGGATATGGGCTGGCTGCGCTTCTTAGGCTGGATGGTGCCGTTAATCTGGACCCGGCAGCCAGCCTGGTCGCTGGCTTCAGCGATCGTGATCTTTCTGGCGGCGCAGCAGTTCCCGGCCTCGCAGATCACGCAGCGCTGGGTGAGCGAGGAAAAACAGACGCTGAACGGTCAGCGGATCGAAGGCCGCAAGCGGACTTTACTGCACCAGCTATCGCAGTTTTCGCATATCTTTGATTTGATCGCCGATTATTTCAAACCGATTCACCCAAGTCAGTCGCGGATTCTGGAAGGGATGGCCGATGCACTGGATACCGTGGCGATGCAGATGAAGCAAAGCGTCGTGGATGACGAAGCGCTGAGCGATAAACTGGTGAATCTGTTGGAAGGGTATCACTTTGAAGTCAAGCGCGTCCATGTTCAGCAATGGGAGGAAGGTCCGCTGCAGGTAGTGATCGACTTCTCCCAGCTGTCGCACAGCGAATTGGAGGAAGTCGTCCTGCCTCTGATCCACATGGTCGTCGACCCGGATCTGAAGGTGACGCGGTTTCAGCGCAACCGGATTTTCTATACCGGCAGCCGGCTGGAGTTGTCGACCTCTCAGCCTTCAACATTGAAAACACGATTATTTACTTTAAAGAAGGATCCTGAGGTTTCCGGCGATACCAGCGCGGTGTTCCGCAACGGTCAGACAACGATCTGTACGATCAGCGACGGGATGGGCTGCGGCCCCCAGGCGGCCCGCAGTTCCCAATTTGTCACGCAGGTGCTGCAGCGGATGCTGAGCGCCAAGCTGCCGGTGGAAGCGGCGGTGCAAAGCATTAATGCCCTGCTTCATGCCGATCAGCGGGAGTTGTTCGCAACCTTGGATTTCCTGTGTTATGACCAACGCCGCCATCAGGCATTCCTGAGTAAGTCCGGGGCGTGTCCGACGTATCTGATCCGGGAGGATCAGATCATGGAAATCAGCGGCGAATCACTGCCGATCGGGATCATTCAGGAAATCGAAACGGATTGCTTTCAAATTGACTGTCAGGATCAGGATTGCTTTGTGATGAGCAGCGACGGCGTGGAAAAACAAGTGCTCGATCAGTGGATCCGCGGCGGCGATCCGGATCAGATTCTGCAGCGGATTGAAACCGGTCTGCGTGCGATGGAGGAAACCGGCTGCGCCGACGACGTGACCGTGTTAATCGCCCGTGTCAGCAAGCGCTGACGCGGGTTTTTCACATTTTGGACTTCAAAACAGAAAAAAAGCCTGAATTTATACAATAATCCGGGATTGTCGCAGGCGAATCGCTTGGCAACGGAATACTTCTGTGGTTCAATAAATAAAACCAGGATTCAAGCGGAAGGAGGCGGTACGATGCGGTGGAATCAACTGGCGGAAAAAAAGTGGATCGTGGGTGTTTCCGGGGGGCCGGATTCGATGGCGCTTCTGGATTTGTGCCGCCGACATCGTGTGAGCGTTGTGTGCGCCCATGTGAATTATCATCATCGGCCGACTGCTGACCGCGATCAACAGATCGTTGAAGCGTATTGCCGCAGCTATGCGATCCCGTTTTATTCGCTGGATCCGGTCAAGGAAACGTCCGGAAACTTTCAAGCCTGGGCGCGCGAGGCGCGGTATGCCTTCTTTGCGCGGCTGGCCGATCAGGAAGCGGCGGCAGGTGTTCTGATTGCTCAGCATCTGGACGATTTTCTGGAAACGGCGCTGCTTCAGCAGGAGTCTGGAAGGCAGTGCGAAGTGCTGGGCATCCGGGAAGAAGGCCGGGTGCTGGGCGTGGTCGTCGTCCGGCCGTTGTTAAGCTGGACGAAGCGGCAGCTGCAGGAATACTGCGGCCGGCATAAAATTGCCTATGGGATCGACGAATCCAATCTGAGCGACGATTACCGCCGCAATCAGCTGCGTCATCATGAACTGGCGGAACTCAGCGAAGCGCAAAAGCGGAGTGAAGTCAGAAAACTGAAAGTGCGCAACCGCAATCGTCAGAAAAAGAAGGAAGCTGTCAAAGCGAAGCTGAATCCCGCGGATCCAGTCATTTCCCAGGAAATATTTCTCACGCTGAGCGAAGCGGAACAACGAATTTTTCTGCGTGCGTGGATGCAGGAACAGGGCGTGGTTCCGCCTTCAGAAGCCTTTCTCATCGAGCTGATCAAAGCGCTGAAGCAGAAAAACGGGAATTTCGACGTGAGTTTCAGTAAAGACCGCCGGTTTCAGGCGGCTTACGGATTCTTTTCACTTGACTTCACAGATGAGGTATCTTATTGTTATGTTCTGGATAAAATAGAATTGTTCGCGACGCCGTATTTCAGGATCGCGGAGAACGGAGAATCCACGGAAGCGGTCACACTCTATCAGGAAGACTTTCCGATCACGATCCGCAATCCCCGTCCCCAAGACGCGATTCAGCTCCGATTCGGCACAAAACGCTTAAACCGGTGGTTTATCGACAGGAAGATCCCGCCGGATCAGCGCCGGCGCTGGCCGGTTGTCGTCAACTGCCGCGGCGAGATCATTCTGGTCCCGAAAATAGGCTGTAATGTCGCACATTACTCTAACAATCCAACTTGTTTTGTGATAAAATAGGGATATTCTGGAGGTTTGGCTATGCATCCGTGTTTAGAAAAAGTTTTACTTAATGAAGAAGAAATTGTAGCTCGCTGCAAAGAGTTGGGACAACAAATTACCCAAGAGTACAAAAACAATGAACAACCACCGCTGTTAGTCGCGCTGCTGAAGGGATCCGTCCCTTTTTTGGCAGAATTGATCAAGCACATTGATCTGGACATTCAGTTTGATTTTATGGACGTTTCCAGCTATGAGGGAACAGAGTCGATCGGCGATATCAAGATTATCAAGGATCTGGACTGCTCTGTCAAAAATCTGGACATCCTGTTGGTCGAAGACATCGTCGATACCGGCAGAACGTTAAAAACGGTCAAGACGATGCTGAAAAACAAAGGGGCGCGGACTGTCCGCGTCGTCACGCTGCTCGATAAGCCGGACCGCCGGGTTGTCGATATTGAGGCGGATTATACCGGCTTTGAAATTCCAAACGAATTCGTAGTCGGATTTGGACTGGACTTCAATCAGAAGTACCGCAATTTCCCTTTTGTCGGTGTCCTGAAAGAAGAATGCTACAAGTAACGCTAGCGAAGGAGTGATACAATGCGTAATAATCGTTGGATCAATTTTGTTCCGTATCTGATTGTGATCCTGGCGCTGTTCAGTTTGATGAACATGAATACCGGGACTGCGACACAGAATCTGACCTACAACGAGTTTCAAAAGTTAGTTGAAGAACAGAAAGTCACCGAAAGCGCAGTGACGGTCGGCGACAATGTGATTAAAATCAAGGGTGTTTTTGAACAGGACGGCAAGAAGGTCGGCTTTACCGCTTCTGTGCCGCGCTCGGAAACCGAAGTCGACGCGCTGATGAGCGCGCTGGAAGCTGCCGACGTCAAGGTCAGCGACATGAACGAATCGAATCTGTTTTTAGATACGATCTTATCGTTGATTCCGTTTGTGATTTTCGGTGCGATGGCGTTTTTCCTGATTTCCAAGATGAACGGCGGCGGCAATAACAAGGCCTTTGAATTCTCAAAATCCCGGGCCCGGCTGGAAGGCAACATCAAGGTTCGCTTTGACGACGTCGCCGGGTGCGATGAAGAAAAACAGGAAATGGCGGAAATTATCGACTACCTGAAATCGCCGAAGAAGTTTGCCAAGATGGGCGCGCGGATTCCGAAGGGCATCCTGATGGTCGGCTCGCCAGGTACTGGTAAAACATTATTGGCGAAGGCGGTTGCGGGTGAAGCAGACGTTCCGTTCTATTCGATTTCCGGCTCGGATTTCGTTGAAATGTTCGTCGGCGTCGGCGCGAGCCGTGTCCGCGACATGTTTAAAAAAGCGCAGCAGACAGCCCCGTGTATGATCTTCATTGATGAAATCGATGCGGTCGGCCGCCAGCGCGGCGCGGGTTTAGGCGGCGGTCATGATGAACGGGAACAGACATTAAACCAGCTGTTAGTCGAGATGGACGGCATTACGGACAATGCCGGTATCGTCGTGATTGCGGCGACCAACCGGCCCGACGTCCTCGATCCGGCGCTGTTGCGGCCGGGCCGTTTTGACCGTCAGATTACCGTTTCTCTGCCGGATCGCAGAGGCCGTAAGGCCATTCTGGAAGTCCATGCCCGCAACAAGAAGCTGGCTCCGGAAATTGATCTGGACGCTTTAGCGAAGCGGACGCCGGGCTTTTCCGGCGCGGATCTGGAAAACGTGCTGAACGAGGCCGCGATTCTGGCGGTGCGGGAAAACAGCGATCTGATCCACATGCACAATCTGGACGAAGCGATTGACCGCGTCATGATGGGCCCGGCCAAAAAGTCCAGAAAATATGATGAAAAATCCAAGAAACTGGTGGCTTACCATGAATCCGGCCATGCGATCGTCGGCCTGAATCTGGAAAACTCCAATATTGTTCAGAAAGTAACGATCATTCCGCGCGGCACCGCCGGGGGCTACAACCTGATGACGCCGAAGGAAGAAAAGATCATGAACACGAAGAACGACCTGATGTCGGCGATCACCGGCTACATGGGCGGCCGCGTCGCGGAAGAAGTGTTCTTTGACGATATCACAACCGGTGCGGTGAACGATATCGAGCAGGCGACGAAGATGGCGCGGGATATGGTCACGCTGTACGGCATGAGCGATCTCGGCCCGGTTCAGTATGATCATGGTCAGCAGAACGTCTTTTTGGGCCGCGATTACAACTCGGCGAGCAACGTATCCGGACAGGTTGCGTTTGAAATTGATCAGGAGATTCGCAAGATCATCGACCAGTGCCATGATGAAGCCAAGAAGATTATTCTGGAGCACAGAGATGAACTGATCAAAATCGCGGAAGCGCTGATTGAAAATGAAACGCTGACTGCCGAACAGATTGATAAGATCATTAAAGGCGAACCGTTTTTGGATCTGCCGACACCGGAGATGAAAGCGGCAGCTGCCACGGAATCGGCGGAATCTGCGTCCACGATTGCGGAAACGCCGGAAAATTCACGTCCGGAAGCGGAAGCTGAATAAGTTAACAAAAGGTGGTCTATGCGGCCATCTTTTCTTGTTTGCAAAGGATGAGCGTATGATCTGTTATACAGCGGATCGTTTTGAAATGATTCTGGCTTAGGGGAAGAGGATCATATTCCAGATTTGGAATACAGAACAAGGCTGCCGAAGCGTTGGAATCGAAGCAAGTTGGAAATCAGGTATGGTTTATTGGACCGGGAATCGATTATAATTAAGAAGTTCAGAGTTTATTGCAACCTTCTCAAATTGACAATAACCTGAAAAAACAGAATAAACGATGGACATGCAGGCTATGAAGTAAGGCAGGAATAACTATGGAATACAATCAAATTTTAGCGAAACGGATACAGGAACTATGCAGGCTTAAACACATCTCAGTGGAGATTTTGGGGAAAAAAGCGAAGATTAACGAGCGGACGTTGACGCGGATCGTAGAGGGAATGTATAAAAATCCAGGTATGGCAACAATTTTCCGCATTGCCTGTGCTTTTGATATGACTTTGGCGGAATTTCTGGATTTCCCTGAAATCAATGATTATGAATTTTCCGAATCCGGATGCGCCTCTTTGTCGAAGCCGAAGGATTCCGAGGGATAAAACGGGCGATTCAGGCATAGAAAAAGCCGGAAAAAGGGGTTACAATACAAACAGGAGGTTTGTTATGAAAATTAGTGAAGTCATACAGAAAATGAAACAGTATCATCGCGGAATCGCCAATGGCAAACCGATTGACGACGCGGTAACCCGGGATCAGATCCTTTACGGAAATCCGGATCAGGAATGTACCGGCATCGTGACGACGTGTTATGCTTCAGTCGACGTCATCCGCAAGGCCAGCGCCAGCGGCGCCAATCTGATCATCAGTCATGAAGCGCTGTTCTGGAATCACGGCGATCATACCGACTGGCTGGACGAAGCTCGGAATAAAACCTTTCTGGCAAAAAAGCAGCTGCTGGATGAAACCGGCATCGTCGTCTGGCGGGATCATGATTATATCCATTCCGGGATTCCGATGAACGGCGGCTATGTAGACGGGATTTTTCATGGCGTTATGGTCACTTTAGGCTGGGAAAAATATTTATGCTGCGATCCGGTCCGCCCGATGGTTTTTGAGATACCGGAAACGCCGGTTAAGGAAATTGGACGCCTGATCATGGAGAAATTCCATCTGACCGGATTGAAAATGCTGGGAAACACCGAGGCGAAGGTCAGGAAAGTCGCGATTGCCAGTCACATCCTGGGCGGCGACAACGATATGATCACCCGGATTGATCAGGAAAATATCGACTTGTTGATCTCGATGGAACTGATCGATTTTACCGTCAGCGAATACATCCGCGACAGTGCGATGCTGGGGATGCCGAAAGCGATTCTGGCAGTCGGCCATTTTAATACGGAGGAACCGGGAATGGAATACATGGTCAGCTATATCCCAAAAGCGCTGGGCGAAGCCGTTCCGTGCCGTTATATCCAGTCCGGCGATATGTATGAATTCATGACTGCTTAAACGATGGCATAATTTTCTTAAGGGGCAAAGGTGTTCAGATGCCGCCGGATAAGCTTAAACAGAAGGAATCAAAGTCAGTTGTTAAACGACAGCTGGCTTTTTTTATTGTATCGAAGATCAGTTTTCTGATCCCCATTGCTCTGAAAAATTCCTGCGTCAAAACAACGGGGGAACTGAATGTAAAAAATATAAGAGATAAAAATATAGTCATATTATTGAATGATTATACATATATAGTGCTAGGCGTAAGGCGAGAGAGAGGGCGAAAGACAAAGAGAGAAAGCGAAAATAAATAACATAATAAAGCAATAAATGATTACAAAGTCACTGATTTACGATGCTTTCATTCCAACTCAAAAAGAAAATCCTACAAAAATCTACAAATTTATCTTGACGTAAGCGTATTCACGAAATATATTATATATATACAATAAACAAAAACATGATTATACAGGAGGAGAAAAATGGAAAAACCGACGATGGCTGGATATATTCTGGATCAAGGCCGGGCACTTCGTCAGTCGTTTGCCGAAAGAGCCTGTTTCGTCAATCCGATGATTGAATTGTTCCTGAATCAAGATATCCGGAAAGTTTATTTTCTGGGTTCAGGAACAAGCTATCATGCGGCGCTGAGCTTTAAGAACTGGTTTGAAAAATACCTGAAGGTGGAAGCGGAAGTCGTGATTCCGACGGTATTTACGAATTATACGCAGATCAATAACAATGAGATCTATCAGCCGCATCAGATTCTGGTCGTCGGCATCAGTCAGTCAGGCACCAGCGTTTCCACGGTGGAGGCGATGCGCAAAGCTAAAAATGCGGGCTACTTTACCGTTGCGCTGACGGAAGCGTTGTCCAGCCTGATCACCCGCGAGGTCGACGTCGTCGTGCCGTTAACCTGCGGCAAGGAAGAAATCCCGATCGAAACCCGAGGCTACATCATCACGCTGCTGACCGGTTATCTGTGGGCTGTTGAAATTGCCTCGGCGCTGGGACAGCTGGAGAAAGCGCAAAGCGAGCAGAAACTGCAGGAAGCGGAAACGATGCTCGAGCATTTCGATGCGTTGATCGAAGAAGTCCAGCAATGGATCGACCGCAATCAGCCGGAGCTGCTGGACATGAAAAAGGGGCATATCGCCGCTTATGGAACAAATTATCCAACCGCGCTGGAAGGCGTTCTGAAAATGTATGAAACCTTCCACAAGCCGCTGAGCGCCTATGAATTGGAGGAACTGATCCACGGGCCGCAGATGGCGTTCGACGATCAAACCTACCTGTATTTCATCGCAAGCAATGAAGTTGAACGCACGCGGATTCCACTGTTTCTGGACTGGATCCGGGAGAATGAAGTGACCGAGCACGTCTTTGTCTTTTATGCCGATCAACAAGCAACAAATCCGAAGGATCTGCATTTCCGCAGTCCGATCGCGCCCGACTTGAGTCCGCTGGCCTTCGTTGTTCCCTTCCAGCTGATGGCGGCCCGTAATTGTGAGGAAATCGGCTACGACACCAGCGTCTATCCGCCGAAACGCCGGGCGTTCGCCCATAAGAAACCGGAGGAACAAGCATGAATCAATTTCTGATCGCCACCCATTCCACGCTCGCCGAAGGGCTGGCCAACGCCATTCATTTCTTCAACAGCGACGCCGCTAACATTCATTATATCAACGCCTATGTCGAAGATAATGAATTTGAAAAAGCGCTGCGCGCCAAGCTGGCTGCCATCGAACCGGGCAACCTGGTTGTTCTGACCGATCTGGCCGGAGGCAGCGTGAATCAGATCGCTGCGAAGCTGATGCAGGAAATGGCCTTTGTCTTGGTGACCGGCGTCAACTTTCCGTTAGTGCTGGAAATGGTTTATCAAAGCGAAGACATTACACCGGAGCTGGCCGCGCAGATCGTGGAGCGCGCAAGAGCGGAAATGATGTGCATGAACACGCTGAACACTGACGCTGAAGAAGCAGATCTAACCGAGGACGACGAGCTGTAAACAAAATCATTGAGGTAATGACCTGAACTGAATCAGGCGTTATAAAAAGGAAAGGAGGATTTTATGATTATTTTAGTCAGAGCGGACGACCGGTTAATTCACGGCATAGTGGCTGTGTCCTGGACTTCCGCGATCAAGCCGGAAACGATTCTGGTAGCCAACGACGAGGCGGCAGGGGACAGCTTTAAGGCCGCGACGATGAAACTGGCCAAACCGGCAGGCGTCAAATTGATCATCAAGACTATCGCGGATTCGATCAAGGCGCTGAACAATCCGATCAATGACCGGAAGAAAATATTCCTGGTCACGGAAACCGTCGAGGATGCCTGTTACATCTGGGAACGCGTCAAGGGGATCGCCAAGCTCAACATCGGCACAGCCGGCGTCAACAAGAAGCCGGGCGAGGAATACATCCCGACGCTGCCGCAGGTCTTCATGACGCGGAAGGAATTTGAATGCGCCAAGAAAATGGCCGACGCCGGTGTGGAAGTCTTCGCGCAGATCACGCCATCTTTGGACCGCATGAACTTCAAAGATATTGAAAAAATATTTGCCAAATAAAAAATTATAAGGAGGGCAAAAACTTATGCTACAGGGATTCTTAGTCGCGCTCGTCGCAACCTTGATCTACATGGAAAGCCGCATCGGCGGTCAGCACATGCTCGACCGGCCAATTCTCATCGGCCCGATCGTCGGCCTGATCATGGGGGATTTCACCATGGGTTTAATCATCGGCGGTAATCTGGAACTGGTCTGGATGGGCTTAGTCGGTATCGGAACGTCCACGCCACCGGATGTCGTCGTCGGCAGTGCGCTGGCCACTGCGCTGGCAATCAAAACCGGCGCTTCCTACGAAACTACGCTGGCCCTGGCGATTCCAATCGCGCTGCTGGCTCAGGTTGGTTCCATCGGCGTCTGCATCCTCAACACCACCTTCGCCCACCGCGCTGACAAATGCGCTGATAAGGGCGACTGGAAGGGCGTTGAAATGTCCAACTGGATGGGCAGCGCGCTGTACTTCGTCTTCAAATTCACGATGATTTTCTTAGGCTTCTTAATCGGCGGCGACGTCATCACGGCGATCGTCAACAACATTCCGGCCGTTATCCAGTCCGGTTTGGCTCAGTCCGGCAACCTGCTTCCGGCGTTAGGAATCGCGATGTTGATTCAGCTGACATTCGACAAGAAGTTCGCGGCGTTCTTATTCCTGGGCTTCGCTTTAGTCGCTTTCTTCAACGTCAGCACGATTGCCGCAGCGGTGATCGGCGTAATCTGCGCCTATGTTTACTATCAGTTCGCTCCGAGCGGCAAGTCCGGCTCCATGAGCGCCAGCGATGAAAGTGAGGAACTGTAAGATGACGATCGGCATGAAGAAATTAAGCTCGAAAACCTTAAAGAAAGTTTATAATCGTCACTATCAATTATTGGGATGCTTCAACTATGAACGTCAGATGTCGACAGGCTACGCCTGGACGATGATGCCTGCCATCCGCGAGCTGTACGGCGAGGATGAAGCGAAGATGAAGGCCGGCGTCAAACGCCATCTGGAATTCTTCAACTGTGCGACCACACCGAGTCCATTTATCATCGGGATCACCTGCGCGATGGAGGAACAGTGCGCCAGCGCACCGGACGGCGAATTTGACGTCGCTTCGATCAACTCCGTTAAGGCAGCTTTGATGGGACCGTTAGCCGGCATCGGTGACAGCTTCTTCTGGGGCACCTTCCGCGTCATCGGCGTCGGCGTCGGCGCGCCGTTAGCGGTCGCCGGCAACATCTTAGGCCCGATCCTGTATTTCCTGATCAACTTTATTCCATCGGAAATCGTCCGCCGCGTCGGCTTCAAAATCGGTTATGAAGGCGGCAGCGAATTCCTGACCCGGATTTCCGAAGACGGCACGCTGAACAAGCTGACGGAAGCCGCCCGCATCATGGGCCTGGTCGTTATTGGCGCAATGATGGCTTCAATGGTCAACGTCAATCTGGTTACAGTCCTCAACATTAACGGCGCGCAGGTTGTCCTGCAGGAGATCTTTGACGCAATCTGCCCGAAGATTCTGCCGCTGGGTCTGACCTTCGCGTGCTACTGGGGCTTACAGAAACGTTATTCCGGTACGGTCATCATGATCGCCCTGCTGGTTCTGGGTGTTCTGGCTGTCGCTTTGGGTCTGTTGTAATCGAATGAAACAGGGGTGAAACGGGATGAAAAAACAAGAAGTTCTGGAAAGCCTGAAAGACGGCTTAATCGTTTCCTGCCAGGCGGTGCCGGAGGAACCTCATTATATGGAAGGCATTACCGTCAAGTTCGCGGAGTGCGCGGCCTGGGCAGGAGCGAAGGGAATTCGCGCGAATTCCCCGGAGGATATCCGGGCGATCAAGGCGCAGGTCGATCTGCCGGTCATCGGGATCTGGAAAATCAACCGCAATGTGAAAGATGTCTATTTGACGCCGAATCTGGAAGCGGCCAAAGCGGTATGGGAAGCCGGCGCGGAGATCATCGCTGTGCAGGCGACACATCACTACCGCGACGATGGCAAGCTGGCGTATGAAACGATCCGGGAAATCAAGGAAAACATTCCGGAAGCGCTGATCTTCGCCGATGTCAGCACTGCGGAGGACGCGCGGATCGCCGCGGAAATGGGGGCGGATTTCGTCGCCCCAACCTTAGCCGGGTATACGAAAGCCGGCGCCTTCGACAAGCTGGAAATCAAGGACGCTCCGGATTATATCCTGCTTCGGGATATCGTCGACGCCGTTAAAGGCACCGGCGCCCGCGTCATCATGGAGGGCAAGGTCGCCACACCGGAGATCGCGGTTCAATGCCTGTATATGGGCGCTTACGCCGTCGTTGTCGGCAACGCGATCACGCGTCCACACATCACGGCCAAACGGTTTGCCCGGGCGCTGAACCGGTTCCATGACTAATCCGATCCTCTGGATCACGCTGCTGTGTTTGTTCGGCAGCGTGATCTATAAAAAATGGGTGAGCGAGAAAGCGCTGCGGAAGCTGTATACATTCAAAATGAAACAGGATACGGACAGCTTTCTCAAACTGCTCGATTCCCCTTACTGCCGATTTAATTTTTCCAAGGTGTCGTTGTTGATGATGAAGCTGAACTATTTCATTGATCTGCAGGATCATGATCAGGTTCGCGCGACCTACGCGCAGTTCGCTTCGCTGAAGATGAATGCGGATGAAAAGATCGCGCTTGATTCCCGGATGTTCGGCTACGCCCTGCAATTTCGCGACCGCGCGCTGGCCGAGACCTGCCGCGATCAGCTGATGCCTTTGTTAATCGGGAAAAAGGGGCAGAAAGCGGAACTGATCCGCGGGGAAGTGGAACAGCTTGACCGCATTTACATCCAGAAAGACACCACGTTAATCCAGGAGCTGACCGAGGCGCTGCCGGAATGTGAAAACGACGAAATCAAGTCGCTGATCGCTTTCCGTCTGGCTAAACTTTACCATTATGAGGACCAGCCGGAACAGGTAGAGATTTACCTGAACCAGGCAATGCGGTATACTAATAATGATAAGAATAGAAAATCGCTGATGGCGATGATCAGCGATCCCTCGGAGCTGGATTAAATGAATAAATATGAACAAATAATTAATTACTACCGTCAACAGATCGTCGATAAAGTGCTCAAGCCGGGCGATCAACTACCTAACGAAATTGAAATTGCGCAGGCGTTTAAGGTTTCGCGCATGACCGCGAACAAGGCCCTGAACATTCTGGCCCAGGAAGGCTGTATCCGCCGGGTCAAAGGACAAGGGAGCTTTGTCGACAACCAACAGATCGTCAAGGCGATCGGCAACCTGACGAGTTTTACCGACGACATCACGAAGATGGGGCAGAAGCCGGGCGCGATTCTGATCGAATATCGGATCGAGCGGGCGGATAAACTGCCGAAGCTGATGGAAAAAATGAAGCTGAGTCCGGACGATGCGATTCATTATATCGTGCGCATCCGCACGGCGGATGAAACGCCGATCGCGATCAGCTATACCTATCTGTCGCAGAAATACATGTCGAGCGTGGATCTGCGGAAGATCGAAGGCTCGGTCTATCAGATCATGCAGGAAAACGGGGCGCAGTTTAAGTACAGTGATGGCGAGATGACGGCGATGATGCCGACGGAAGAAGAAAAGCGGTTGTTGAAAATCAAGGATGTGGCGTTATTGCGTAACATCACCTGGATGTACGACCAGGACGACGATCTGATCGAATACACGGAGATGCTGTATATCGGCTCCCGTTATAACTATTACTACCGGACAGTCAATCAATAAGGAGGCTAATTCATGACGGAAAAAAACTGGGATATGTACCAGTATATCCTGGAATCCAAGCCGGCGGTGCGCAACATCGTCGAGCACCAGGATGAAATATTCAAAGAAGCGCTGGATTACTGCGCAGACGGCACGATCGAACAGATCTATGTCGTCGGATCAGGCACATCCTATCACGGCGCGCTGGCTTGTAAAAAGCTGCTTGAGGATGTGCTGAAGGTTAAGGTCTTTGCCAGCTATCCGATGCAGTTTAAGGACAATGAACTGATTCTGAACCCGCATACGCTGGTCATCGGAATTTCCCAGGCCGGCCGCAGTTCTTCCACGATCGCGGCGCTGGATAAAGCGCGGAAACTGGGCTTAAAGACGATTGTTGTTACCGGCGAGGCCGGCAAACCGGTCAGCGATCATGCGGACGTCACGATATTGCTGGCGATCGGCATGGAATATGCCGGCCCGAAGACCAAGGGGTATATCGGCACGATGGCGACGATTATGCTTCTGGGCATGAAGCTGGCGGTGCGTTTAGGCCGGATTTCAGAAGAAGAGAAAACGCGGTTAACGGAACAGATGGTGAAAACCTGCGACAACATTCCGGAGATTGCGGAACAGGCGAGCCAGTGGTATCTGCGCAATAAGGAAGATCTGCTTCCTTGCCGCCGGATGATTCTGGTCGGCTATGAAAGCTGTATTTCGGCCATGATGGAAGGCACGCTGAAAATTCTGGAAGCCGTGCGTTACAGCGTCGTCGGTTACGAACAGGAAGAATTCATGCACGGCGTGTATCATTCGATTCACGAAGACACGACGATGGTTTATCTGGCTTGCCCGGGGCAGTATTTTGAACGCTGTCTGCGGATGCGCGATTACTTCGCCCGCGAGCGGCATAACCTGAACTATGTGATCACTTCGGATGCTTCCCAAGCTGAGGATCCGCACAACTTCGTTTATCCGTTTGTCAACGATCCGTATTTCGCAACGATGGAGTATATTGTGCCGCTGCAGGTGCTGGCGAGAAAATTATCGCTGGATCTGGGCATAGACTGCAACGTTGCCAGCGATCCGGATTTCCACAAAAAGATGGGCAGCTATACTTACTAGATCGTTTTCCTCCCTTTCCTCGAATCCAGGAAGTGAAATGCTGCGTCTGCCAAAGGATCATTTTCGGCAGAAAGTTCTATTAGAAAGCGTTGTCCTTGGTGGCAGCGCTTTTCATATAGAATGAGCAGGTTCCGATTCATTTTATTTCCGGTTTTGCAGTTAAACCATCGCTGATTGTCTGGCTTCAATATACAGATCAATATCTTCAACAATATACTTTTCTCCGGTTGTATGCAAAGCTTCAAAACAAGAATAGATGTAATCCCATACACGGTATTTTGTGAACAATTCAGAAACCTGTCTGCCGGTTAAGCCTTTTGCGGATTTATACCTTTCGATACAATAGATTAAAAAATTACCTTCCTTACTCATCTTCATGCCTCCTCCGGGAATGTGAATGTGCCTGTCTTTTTTTCTTCATCGAACATATTGAACAAAGTCAGCGCACTCAAATGCCACAACTTCGTATCTTCCTGCTCCAGAAAAGAATATACCTGAGAGTCATAAAATTCTTTAGAGGCAGTAACTTCATCAAACGGGTAATTCTCAGTGATCAGGTGGACTACCTGCGGAACAAGAAGTATGAGCATCGCTTCAAATTTCTGCTTTTCCATTAAAATTCCTCCTCCGGCACCGTGCCAATAAACTTTAAGTAGCTTAACGCTTTTCCTGAGGTGAGCACTAACTGATTATACAGCTTTTTGATTTTAAGAGCCTCCAAGGTCTGTTCCTTAGTCAATGCTCCAGCGGTATAAAGGGTAAATGTGGTGTAAACATTATCGTTAGCAACAGGTCCCAGGATAAAGTCAGATGTTTCTCCCGCATAGTTGCCTGATCTGTTATCTGATACGAAAAAAAATAGTATATCCTAATTTCAGAAACCCTTAATAAAACACTAAGATCAACTGAATATCCCACACATGATTTGTTCTTAATATCAATAGTTTATGCTCATCTAATCCTAGGTCGAGTAGGAAACTTTATTCCTACTTCTATAATCCGAAAAAGCAGGCGATCTCTCAGCCTGCTTATCCTGAAACTATCTTTGCCAGCTTATCCCATCGGGAAGAAACCGACCGCCGTTAATAAAATGCCTAAGCCCAACAAAAGGAATAACAGCTTGTTGACGCTGACTCCTTTCTGGATGTAATGATAAACAACGACAGATAAGACCAACGGCAGTAAATTCGGCATGATGCTGTTGAGAACATCCGCCAGAATAAACGAACCGCCGCCCATGTTCAGCTGCAGGGAGACCGGCACCGCGACAATCGTCGGAACCAGTCCGCCGATGACGACCAGACCCAGAATCTTTGCGGCCTCCGTCACTTTTTCCAGAGTGCCGTCAGCCTGGATTTTCGCCAGGAATTCCCGGCCACCCTGATACCCCAGCTTAAAGCCATAGACACGGGTCAAGGTTGACGGCAGTAAATTCAACAACAGATACAGCACGACCCCGAGCAGATTGCCGGCCGCAGCCAGCGGAGCGCCGATCCCGCAGGCGATTACCCGGAACGTTCCCCAGAAGAAGCTGTCGCCGATCCCGGCCAGCGGTCCCATCAAAGCGATCTTGACGGAACTGATCGACTGTGGATCAAACGTACCTTCCGGTGCGTTGGCGTATTCCTCTTCCATCGCGCAGGTGATGCCCAGACAAAACGGTACGAAAGCGCAGGTCGTATTGAACATGACGTTGTGACGGATCAGGGCTTCTAGATCGGAAGAGCACACGTCTGAACT